>JAFAWI010000014.1 GCA_019241915.1 Alphaproteobacteria bacterium | reverse complement strand
ACGAAGAAAGCGGGGATAATACCCACCCAGAACAGGATTTTCCAGGCCAGCGCCTCAGGCACAAAGGCGTAGATGCCGGTATAGAGGATCGCCGCGGCGCCCCAGCCGATCCCCCAGCCGGTCTGCACCAAGCCGACCGCGCGACCGCGGTATTTGTCGCGCACCGCTTCACCGATCAGCACTGCGCCGGCGGCCCACTCGCCGCCAAAGCCGAAGCCGTGCATCGCGCGCAGGATGAACAGCTGTTCGAAATTCTGGGCAAAGGCGCAGAAAAACGTGAACAGCGAGTACCACAGGATCGTGATTTGCAGCATCTTCACGCGGCCGTAGCGGTCGGCCAGCGTGCCGCTGAACCAGCCGCCGAGCGACGAGATCAGCAGCGTCACGGTGCCGATCAGCCCGGCCTCGCCCTTGGACATTCCCCAAACCGCGATCACGGTCGGGATGACAAAGCTGTACATCTGCACGTCGAAGGCATCGAGCGACCAGCCGCCAAAGCAGGCGAACATGGTGCTGCGCTCTTTGGCGCTCAGCTCGCGGAACCACCCCAGCATGCGTTCCTCCCGGTCACCCGCCCGCCGGCCTGCACCGCGGCGGCTGGCTTTGCCGGCGAGTGAAGTCGATAATCCGCCCTGCTGTCACGGCGCAGAAAAGCGGAGCGGCCATGCAACAGGTAACGGACCGTGACCTATTGCTGGTGATCGATTTGCAGAACGATTTTTGCCCCGGCGGCGCGCTCGCGGTGCCCGACGGCGACGCCGTGGTGGCGGAGGCCAACCGCCTGGCGCGCGATTTTGCGCATGTCGTGCTGACCCAGGACTGGCACCCGCGAGGCCACTCGTCGTTCGCCAGCGCGCATCCGGCCCGGGCGCCCTACGAAACCGTCGAGATGCCGTACGGCCCGCAGGTGCTCTGGCCGGACCATTGCGTCCAGGCGACAACCGGTGCCGCACTGCACCCGGGGCTCGACATCCCGCATGCCGAATTGGTGCTGCGCAAAGGGTTCCACCCGGCGATCGACTCGTATTCCGCGTTCCGCGAAAACGATCGGCAGACCGCGACCGGGCTCGCCGGCTATCTGCGCGAGCGCGGCTTTGCCCGCCTCACGCTGTGCGGCCTCGCCATCGATTTCTGCGTCGCCTACTCGGCGCTCGATGCGGTCGCCGCCGGCTTCGAGGTGCGCGTCGTGCTCGACGCCTGCCGCGCCATCGACCTCGGCGGCTCGCTGGCGCGCGCGCTGGACGCGATGCGCGACGTCGGGGTGAGGCTCGCTTAGCTCGGGGTCAGCCGGCGAACCACCGGACGGAGCGGACGGCGCTCGACCTGGAAGCTCGGTTGCGGCCGCGGTGCCGGGATATAGCCCGGCTCGCCTTCGCGCGACGACAGGCGCAGCGGCGCCCGCGCCGCCGGCCGCTTCGCCTGACCCGGGCCGGCCTTTTTCGCCGGCTTCTGGCTCATCTGCACCGACAGCTTGGAGCCGTCGATCTGGGTGCCGTCAAGCCCGGCAACCGCCGCCTTCGCCGCCTTCTCGGTGGCGATGTCGACAAATCCATAGCGCAGCCGCGCCCCGGTGCTCGGGTCGCGCGCAATCGCCGCGCTCAGCACGATGCCGAACGGGTCGAACGCCTCGGCCAGCCGCTCGTCCGAAAAATCCGGCGGCAGATTGCCGACGAACACATTCCCCTTGTGGTTCCGCGAACGCATTGACCCCCGCCCCTTGCGGTATTCCTGATATGTCGCGCCTTAGTTGTGGCCGCCCCGCCGCGGGGTCAACCGCGCGCGGGCGACTTGAGGCGCATTGCCGCAATGCAGCATTGCCGCAGCGAGGTTAACATCTGCGCCGGCATTGCATTGCAGCCGCGGTCGCGCGAGCATCCGCATCCCGCGCCAAACGGAGATGCGCCATGCCCGCAGCCAAACCGATTCCCGACGGCTACCGCAGCCTCACTCCCTACCTGATCGTCGCCGACGGCGCGGCCGCGGTCGCGTTCTACGAGAAGGTATTCGGCGCGCGCGAGCGGCTCAAGCTGGTGCGGCCCGATGGCAGGCTCGGCCATACCGAGCTCGAGATCGGCGACAGCGTCGTCATGCTCGCCGACGAGCATCCCGAGCATCAGGCGTTGGGGCCGGCGCGTTTCGGCGGCTCGCCGGTGACGCTGCACCTCTATGTCGAGCGCGTCGACGAGGTCGTCGAGCGCGCCGTCGCCAACGGCGCCAAACTGACCCGCCCGGCGGCGGACCAGTTCTACGGCGACCGCTCGGGCTCGGTCACCGACCCGTTCGGCCATGTCTGGCATATTGCGACCCATATCGAGGATGTGCCGCCAGACGAGATCAACCGCCGTGCGGCTGCGGCGATGCAACAGCAATGATCCCGCGCGAGCGCGTCGCCTATTCCGCGATCGTCGATCGGCCGCCGCTGAAGCTGCCCGGCGGGGCGCGCATCGTCGTCTGGCCGATCGTCAACCTCGAAGTCTGGGATATCGCGCGGCCGATGGCGCGCCAG
>JAFAWI010000541.1 GCA_019241915.1 Alphaproteobacteria bacterium | reverse complement strand
GACGGACCGTACCAACACGATCCGCGCGTCGGTGGCCGATGTCGAGTTCGAGTTGGGGCTGGCGATCGTGCTCGTCGTCGCGGTGATCTTTCTGTTTCTGCGCAGCGCCGCGGCCACCCTGATCCCGAGCCTCTCGGTGCCGCTGTCGCTGGTCGGCACGCTGGCGGTCATGTATTTGGCCGGGTTCAGCCTCAACAATCTGTCGCTGATGGCGCTGACCATCTCGACAGGGTTTGTCGTCGACGACGCGATCGTGATGATCGAGAACGTCTCGCGCTACATCGAGGAAGGAGATTCGCCGCTCCAGGCGGCGCTCAAAGGCTCGGAGCAGATCGGTTTCACAATCATCAGCCTGACGATCTCGCTGATCGCCGTGCTGATCCCGTTGCTCTTTATGGCCGATGTCGTCGGCCGGCTGTTCCGCGAATTCGCGATCACGCTGTCGGTGACGATCGTGATTTCGGCGATCGTGTCGCTGACCCTGGTGCCGATGCTGTGCGCCAGGCTGCTGCGCTATGTCCACGAAGACGAGATGTCGTGGTTCATGCGGCGGACGCAGGAATGGTTTGACCGGATCATCCACCGTTACGGCATCTGGCTCGACTGGGTGCTGGACCGCCAGGCGCTGACCCTCTTCGTCGCGGTGGCGACGCTGTGCCTGACGGTGTTTCTCTATGCGGTGATCCCGAAGGGCTTCTTCCCGGTGCAGGACACCGGGCTCATCCAGGGCATTTCGAGTGCCCCGGCCTCGGTGTCGTTCGCCACGATGGCGCAGCGCCAGGAGGCGCTCGCGGCGGCGATCCTGAAGGATCCGGACGTCGTCAGTTTGTCGTCGTTTATCGGTGTCGACGGCACCAACGCAACCCTTAACGAAGGGCGCTTCCTGATCAACCTCAAGCCGCGCGACGAGCGGGCGCTCAATGCCAGCGCGGTAATCCGACAGCTGCAAAACGAGATTTCCGGGGTCTCCGGTATCCAGCTCTACATGCAGCCGGTGCAGGATCTGACGATCGACGCCACGGTCAGCCGAACGCAGTACCAGTTCGCGTTGCAGGACGCCAATCCGGACGAATTCGCCAGTTGGGTGCCGAAACTGATGGCGCGGCTGCAGCGGGTTCCCGACATAACCGACGTCGCGACCGATTACGGGCAGAGCGGCCTCTCGGCATACATCCTGATCGACCGCGCCACCGCCGGCCGCTTCGGCATAACGCCGGCGACGGTCGACAACGCGCTCTACGACTCGTTCGGCCAACGGATCGTCTCGACGATCTTCACCCAGTCGAACCAGTATCGCGTGATTCTGGAAGCGACGCCCGAAGCGCAGCAGACGCTGTTGTCGCTCGACCAGATTTACCTGCCGTCGTCGCTGTCGAGCACAGGCCAGGTGCCGCTCTCGGCTATTGCCACGGTCGAGCAGCAGACCGCGCCGCTCGCGGTCAACCACATTGGCCAATTTCCGGCGGTCTCGATCTCGTTCAACCTGGCGCCCGGAGCCTCGCTCGGCGCCGCGGTCGAGCAGATCAAGAACGCCGAGGCCGAACTTGGCCTGCCGGCGAGCATGATAACCAGCTTTCAGGGCGCGGCGCTGGCATTTCAGGCGGCGCTCAGCAACGAGGTGATGCTGATCTTCGCTGCGATCGTCACGGTCTACATCGTGCTCGGCGTGCTCTACGAGAGCTTCATCCACCCGGTGACGATCCTCTCGACGCTCCCGTCGGCGGGGCTCGGCGCGCTGCTGGCGCTGATGCTCGACGGCAGCGATCTCAGCATCGTCGCGATCATCGGCGTCATCCTGTTGATCGGCATCGTCAAAAAGAACGGCATCATGATGGTCGACTTTGCTCTAGTCGCCGAACGCGACGAGGGCAAGTCGCCGCGGGAAGCGATCCACCAAGCCTCGCTGCTGCGCTTTCGTCCGATCATGATGACGACATTGGCGGCGATCTTCGGCGCGCTGCCGCTGATGCTCGGGAGCGGTACCGGGTCGGAACTGCGCCACCCGCTCGGCGTGACCATCGTCGGCGGGCTGATCCTCAGCCAGGCGCTTACGCTGTTCACGACGCCGGTCATCTATCTCGGTTTCGACCGGCTCGGCCGCATGGCGCGGCGGCGCTTCGGCGGCGGCCCGGCGCACAGCGAGACGCCGGCCGAATGAGCCTCTCGACACCCTTTATCGAGCGACCGGTCGCAACCACGCTGCTGACAATCGGGATCGCGCTCGCCGGGCTCTTCGCATTCAACCAGCTACCAGTATCGCCGCTGCCGCAGGTCGATTTTCCGACGATATCGGTCACCGCGCAGATGCCGGGGGCCAGTCCGCAGACCATGGCCGAGACGGTGGCGACGCCGCTCGAGCGCCATCTCGGCGTGATTGCCGACGTGACCGAGATGACCTCATCGAGCACCGTCGGCAACAGCCGGATCACGCTGCAGTTCAACCTGTCGCGCAGCATCGACGGTGCAGCGCGCGATGTACAGGCGGCGATCAACGCGGCGCGCGCCGATCTGCCGTCGAGCCTGCGCACCAACCCGAGCTACCGCAAGGTAAACCCGGCTGACGCACCGATCGCGGTGCTGGCGCTGACCTCGAACACACTGACCGCGGGACAAATTTACGACGCAGCCTCGACCGTGCTGACCCCGGCGCTGTCGCAAATCGACGGCATCGGCCAGGTGACGATCGGCGGCAGCTCGCTGCCCGCGGTGCGCGTCGAGCTCAACCCGCTGGCGCTGTTCAAATACGGCATCGGCCTCGAAGACGTGCGCGCCGCGTTGTCCTCGGCCAACGCGCATGCACCCAAAGGTGCGATCGAGCCGGGTGACCGACACTTCCAACTCTATACCAACGACCAGGCCTCTTTGGCCGACGACTACCTGCCGCTCGTCGTCGCCTACCGCAACGGCGCCGCGGTGCGGCTGCCCGACATCGCCCAAGTCACCGACTCGGTCGAAAACCTGCGCAA
>JAFAWI010000428.1 GCA_019241915.1 Alphaproteobacteria bacterium | reverse complement strand
GCAGGACGCCCTCACCAAAGGTGCGTCGGACGAAGAGATCGAGCGCCTGACCCGCGACCTGAAGGAGGCGCTCGACCGCTATCTGCAGGCGCTCGCGCAGGACATGCAAAACCAGCAGCAGGACGATCAGACCCCGATCGATCCGTCCAAGGTGCTGACCCAGCGCGATTTGCAACGGATGCTCGACCGCGCGCGCGAACTGGCTAAAAGCGGCGCCCAGCAGCAGGCGCGCGAGATGCTGTCGCAGCTTCAGGACATGCTGGAGAACCTGCGCACCGCGCGCCCGGGCCAGCTGCGGCCGGGCAATGGCGCCGGCCAGGCTGAGCAGATGATGCGCGGGATACATGAGCTTATGCAGCGCCAGCAGCAGCTCCTCGACCGCAGCTTTCGCGCACAGCGTCGCCGGGGCCAAGCTCAGCAGCCGGGCGCCAACAGCCCTGAGGGACAACCCGGCGACGACCAGGGCGACGGCCAAATCGGAGACTCGGGCAATCCCGCCGACCAGCAGGAGGCGCTGCGCCATGCGCTCGGCGAGATGATGCGGCGCATGGGCGATGGCCTTGGCGAGATTCCCGACCCGCTCGGCCGCGCCGAACGGGCGATGCGCGATGCCGCCGGGGCCTTGCAGCGCGGCGCGCCGGGCGAAGCGATCGGGCCGCAGAGCGAGGCACTCGACCAGCTGCAGCAGGGCGCGCGCGATTTCGCCAAGCAGCTGCGGGACAACATGGCCAAAGGCTGGGGCAGCCCGGGCCTGGAGGAATCCGACACGGGTCCGGGCGATCTGCCGGATAAAGGCGATCGCGACCCGTTCGGCCGACCGCTTTCCGCAAGCGGCCCCTTCGACCAGGGCGACGTCGCCATTCCCGACCAGGCGGTGCTGCAGAAGTCGCGTCAGATTCTGGACGAGCTGCGCCGCCGCGCGGGCGAGCGTTCGCGCCCGGCCATCGAGCTCGATTACATCGAGCGGTTGCTGCGCCGGTTCTAGGCCGCAACGACAGAGCCGACACGGATGGATCGCCGGCTCTTGCTCGCTGTTATTGCCGGCGGCATCGCGCTGCCCGGTACGACGCGTGCCGCGGCGGCACCGAATCCGGGTCCGCAACGGCTGTGTCTCGCCAACCCGCATACCGGTGAGAGGTTCGACGGCCCTTATCGCGACGAGACCGGCGTCATTCCTTCCGCGATGGCCGAACTCGCAGTGTTTCTGCGCGATTTCCATTCGGGCGAGATCATTGCAATGGATGCCGGGGTGCTCGATTTTCTTGCCGCGGTGATGGCGGCGGCCGGGCAGAGCGAGGCGCAGGTGTTGTCGGCCTACCGCACCCGTGCGACCAACGAGATGCTGGCGCGCACGACGTTTGGCGTCGCCGAAAACAGTCAGCACCTTTATGGCCGCGCGCTCGATATCCATCTGCCGGCTAAACTCGCCGAGGCGATGCAGGCCGCGCGGACGATGCAGCGCGGCGGCGTAGGCTGGTACCCGCACTCGGGCTTTATCCATATCGACACCGGCCCGGTGCGCAATTGGGACCTCGACGAGGTCGGGCTCGGCAGTCTGTTGTTCGATGGCCGCCAGATTCACTTCAACGACAAGGGCGAGATGGTGATCTCGAGCGGCCATGGACGCGGGATGTCCCTCATGGCCGATGGCGGACATCCGCCGACCGTGCGGCAACGCCTTGCCCGTCTGCACCAGTTGGCGCGGGCGGAGTTTTTGTCGCGGCGGCGGTAGTTCAGCTGCCGGCGAAGGTGACGATGACACCGCTTGCCGCATCGGGGGCCGGCAGGAAGCCGACGACGAAATGGCTGGTCTCGCCCGGCAGCAGACGCTCCCGCGGCGGGTCAACCGTCTTAAAGACAAGCTCGTGCTGGCCTGCGTCGCGCAATGCCACGCGCAGCCGCGGCACCGTGCGCGGCACGCCGAGCTTGTTGCTGATGTCGCCTTCGACGATCAGCCCGTCGGCGTTGCGTGTGGAGGTGACGTTGCCGATGTCGAGCCCGGCGCCGGTCGGCTCGGTCTTGAGCCCGACCACCTCGTAGTAATGGGCGGCCGGCGGCCATAGCGCCACAATCGTGTCGCGGCCGAGAACAAGCGCGGCAACGGCTCCGCCCAACAGCAGGATCAGCAGGATCCACACCAGGCCGGCGCGCCGCCGGTGACGCGGCGGAGCGGGCGCGGTGATCGCCGGACGCGGCGTCATCGCGACCGGCGCAGCGGGCGCGCTCGTTGGCGCCGCGGGGCGCTCGCGCGGCCGCTGCGGCGGCGCAATATGGTGCCAGCTGTGACCGCAACTGGCGCAGCGGACTGTGCGGCCTTGCGGGCGGTCCAGCGCTTCGTCCTCCACCCGGTAACGCGTGCGGCAGCTCGGGCAGACGAGGATCATCGCAGAGATATGGCTTTGTGATTCGAGGCAATAATCGCGGATTTGCTGCGGCTTGTCGATGCGGCCGGGCCCTGGCTTGCTTGACTTGGCCCTTGCTGCCCGGCACCTTGCCGGAGAGAGTCTCGAGTCGCGCCAAAGCTGGCAGGACGAGTGCCGACCGACCGTGCCGAGCCTCCGCAATGGTTTCTCGGCCGGCGATAGGTCTGGGATGGCAGATGGGCCCCTGCTCGATGTCGGTGACATCGCGCTTCGCTTTGGCGGCATCGTTGCCCTCGACGGCGTGTCGTTCACCATCGATGACGGCCAGATTCTCGGGCTGATCGGCCCCAATGGCGCCGGCAAGACGACGCTGTTCAACTGTGTCAGCCGCCTCTACACGCCAAACCGCGGCGATATCCTGTTCGAGGGGCGATCCGTTTTGGCGCGGCCGGCGCACCGCATCGCCGAAATCGGCATCGCCCGCACTTTTCAGAACCTCGCCCTGTTCGGCCCGCAGACGGTGCTCGACAACGTTCTCATCGGCGGCCATGCGCGCAGCCGCAGCGACTATTTGAGCGATGCGTTCCGGATGCCCTGGGCGCGCCGCCGCGATGCGGCGCGGACCGAAGTGGCCTGGTCGCTGCTGCGGCTGCTCGACCTCGAACAGGTGGCGCAACGGCCCGCGACCGGCCTGCCGCTCGGCACGCGCAAGCGCGTCGAACTGGCGCGTGCCCTGGCCGCGGAGCCGAAGCTCCTGCTCCTCGACGAGCCGGCCGGAGGCCTCAACCACGGCGAGGTCGAGGAACTCGGCGCGCTGATCCGCCGGATCCGCGACGAGCGCCAGGTCACCGTGCTGCTGGTCGAGCATCACATGAACCTGGTCATGTCGATCTCGGACAAGGTCGTGGCGCTCGATTTCGGGCGCAAGATCGCCGAAGGCACGCCGGCACAGGTGCAGAATGACGAGGATGTGATCCGGGCCTATCTCGGCACGGCGCGGGAGCGGGCGGCATGATGCTGGAGGTGGAAGGGCTCAACGCCTTCTACGGCCAGAACCAGGCGCTGCACGGCGTGGCCTTTGGCGTCGATGAGGGGCAGGTGCGCGCCTTGCTCGGCGCCAACGGCGCGGGCAAGACGACGATCCTGCGCGCGATCTGCGGCATGGTGCGAGTGACCGGCGACATCCGCTTTGACGGCAGAGACGTTGCCGGCTGGGCCACCGAGGACGTGGTGCGGCTCGGGGTCGCGCATGTTCCGGAAGGGCGCGGCACGTTTCTGCGCCTTTCGGTCGAGGAGAACCTGCAACTGGGCGCGATGACGCGGAAAGCCGGCCGCGACATCGCCGACGACATCGAGCGGGTCTACATCCATTTTCCTCGGCTCAGGGAACGGCGCATGCAGCAGGCGGGGACGCTGTCGGGCGGCGAGCAGCAGATGCTCGCGGTCGGACGCGCGCTGATGCTGCGCCCGCGGCTGTTGCTGCTCGACGAGCCGTCGTTTGGCCTGGCGCCTCTGATCGTCGAGGAGTTGTTTGCGATCCTGCGCCAGATCAACGCCGAAACAGGCGTCGCGATGCTGATCGTCGAGCAGAACGCAGCGCTGGCGCTCGAACTCGCCGAGCACGCCTATCTGCTCGAGACTGGCCGGGTCGTGATGGACGCGCCGGCCGCGGTTGTCGGCGCCGACGAAGCGGTCCGCCGGGCCTACCTCGGATATTGAGCGATGGAGTTGCTGCTCCAGCAGGTGATGGCGGGATTGGCGACCGGCGCGATCTATGCCTGCATGGCTTTGGCCGTGGTGATGATCTACCAGGCGATCGACCATCTCAACTTCGCGCAGGGCGAGATGGCGATGTTCTCGACCTTTATCGCCTGGCAACTGATTGCCTGGGGACAGCCCTATTGGGTCGCATTCGTAATCGCTGTCGCGCTCTCTTTTGTGGGCGGCGTGCTGATCGAGCGCGTATTGTTCCGGCCGATCCACCACGCCCCGATCCTGTCGAACCTGGTCGCGTTCATTGCGCTCTTCAGCATTCTCAACAGCGGCGCCGGCTATATCTGGGATTTCACGATCAAGGAGTTTCCCAGCCCGTTCGGGCATAAGGGTCTGCTGCACGGGCTGATGGACACGCACGAAGCCGGTATGATCGGCGTCACCCTGATGCTGCTCGTGCTGCTTTACCTGTTCTTCCGGGGCACGCGGCTTGGGCTCGCGATGCGGGCGGCGGCGGCAAATCCGGAATCGGCACGGCTCGTCGGCATTCGCGTCGGCTGGATGACCGCGCTCGGCTGGGGCATGGCGGCGGCCATCGGTGCGGTCGCGGGGATGCTGATCGCGCCTGTCGTCTTCCTCGAACCGAACATGATGCTTGGCGTGTTGCTCTACGGCTTCGCCGGCGCCGTGCTCGGCGGCTTGACCAGCCCGGGTGGTGCCGTGCTGGGCGGCTTTGCGGTTGGCGTCATCGAGAACCTGGTGCCGATGGTGCCCTATATAGGTCCGTCGTTCGGGCGCGAGCTGAAGCTGACCTTCGCGTTGGTGCTGATCGTGGCGGTGCTGATGTTCCGGCCGAGCGGCCTGTTCGGCCGCAGCGTGATCAGCCGGGTATGACGACGATCGCGCCCAAGGACGAAGCGGCCGTCGCCTCGGTCGAGCTGGTGGCGGCACCGCCGGCGATGCAACGGCGACC
>JAFAWI010000288.1 GCA_019241915.1 Alphaproteobacteria bacterium | reverse complement strand
GCCGTTCCCGCCGCTGTCCGAGGCGGATTATTCGCCCGGCGTGGGGGTCGACTACTACCTGTGGTCGCTGCAGATCTCGGGGGTCGGCACGCTGCTCACCGGGGTCAATTTCGTCACTACGATTCTGAAGATCCGCGCGCCCGGCATGAGCTATTTCCGCATGCCGATGTTCTGCTGGACGGCACTCGCCTCCAACCTGTTGATCATCGCCGCGTTTCCGGTGCTGACCGCCACACTGGCGATGCTGATCCTCGACCGCTATCTGGGGTTCCACTTTTTCACCAATACCGCCGGCGGCAACATGATGATGTTCATGAACCTCATCTGGGTGTGGGGCCACCCTGAGGTCTACATCCTCGTGCTGCCGGCCTTCGGCATCTATTCCGAAGTCGTCTCGACCTTTTCGGGCAAGCCGCTGTTCGGCTACCGCTCGATGGTGATGGCGACGATGGTGATCTGCATCATCTCGTTCATGGTGTGGCTGCACCATTTCTTCACGATGGGGGCGGGCGCCGACATCAACGCGATCTTCGGCATCGCGTCGATGATCATCGCGATACCGACCGGGGTGAAAATCTTCAACTGGCTGTTCACGATGTACGGCGGCCGCGTGCGGTTCGCCTCGCCGATGCTGTGGTCGGTCGGCTTTATGGTGACGTTTGTCATCGGCGGCATGACCGGCGTGCTGGTGGCGGTGCCGCCGGCCGATTTCGTGCTGCACAACAGCCTCTTCCTGGTCGCGCATTTCCACAACGTGATCATCGGCGGCGTGGTGTTCGCCGGTTTTGCCGGGATCACCTATTGGTTCCCCAAAGCGTTTGGCTTCACGCTGCACGAGGGGTGGGGCAAGGCCGCGTTCTGGCTCACCCTCGCCGGGTTCTATGCAGTCTTCATCCCGCTTTATGCGGTCGGTCTCGACGGCATGACCAGGCGGCTACAGCATTACGATGTGCCGCAATGGCAGCCATGGGTTTTGGCGGCCGGGCTTGGCATCTTGGTGATGATTGCCGGCGCCGCGTGCCAGGTGATCCAGCTCGCGGTGAGCATCCTGCGACGCGAGGAGCGGCGCGACCTGACCGGCGACCCGTGGGACGGCCGCTCGCTCGAATGGGCTACCGCGTCGCCGCCCCCGCCCTTCAACTTCGCAATCATGCCCGACGTGACCGGCGCCGAGGCTTACTGGTCGATGAAGCAGCGCGGACGCGAAGCACAGGAGCAGGAGCCGGAGTACGAACCGATCGAACTGCCCCGCAACAGCCCCACCGGGTTCGCCTGCGCATTTTTCGCAACGATGATGGGCTTTGCGCTGATCTGGCACATCTGGTGGCTGCTCGGTGTCGGTTTTGTCGGCGCCTATGCGGCGTTCGTTATTTTCGCCTGGCGCGACGCGGCCGAATACGTGATCCCGGCGGATGAGGTGGCCCGCGTCGACCGCGCTCACCGCCAAGCGCGGCGCGAGGCCCTCGCCGCTACCGGGCAGACGCCATGAGCGCCGCCGCAGCCGATTTCGCCGACCCAAACCGCGTTGGCCAGCTTGGCCGCAGCGACGCGCCCGGCCACGGGGAAGGCGGGCCGGCGCCCGAGCGCGTCGTCGTCGCGTTCGGGTTTTGGATCTTCCTGCTCAGCGACATCGTCATGTTCTCGGCGTTCTTCGCGAGCTACGCGGTGCTCGCCGGCGCGACCGCCGGCGGGCCGGGTGGCGTCGAGCTGTTCGACCTGCGCAACGTGGCGATCGAAACGGCGTGCCTGCTCGTGTCCAGCTTCACCTGCGGGCTGGCGAGCGTCGCCGCCGGTGCGCGCAGTGTCCCGTGGTTTTACGTCGCGATGGCGGTCACCTTCGTGCTCGGCGCCGTCTTCATCGGGCTCGAGGTCAGCGAGTTCGCGGGTCTGGTCGCGCGCGGCGACGGGCCGCAACGCAGCGGTTTCCTGACCGCGTTTTTCACGGTCGTCGGTTGCCATGGGCTGCACGTCAGCTGCGGCCTCTTGTGGTTGCTGACGATGGTGGCGCAGGTTTTCGCCAAGGGGTTCCGGCTCGACATCCTGCGCCGAATCCTGTGTTTCGGGCTGTTCTGGCACGCGCTCGACATCATCTGGGTGGCGCTGTTCACGGTGGTCTACCTGCTCGGAGCCGGCGCATGAGCGAAATCTTCCACCACGGCCACCCGCACGGCCGCGACACCGCGCCGGGCGACCAGCGGCTCGACGGCAGCGGCATCGCGCACGGGGTGCTGAGCTATTTGCTCGGTCTGGCCTTGGCCGCCGGACTGACAGTCGCCTCGTTCTATTTTGCCGGCAGCGATTTGATCTGGCGGCCGGCGATCCCGGTGGCGCTGGTGGTGCTGGCGATCGCGCAGATGGGCGTGCATCTCGTGTTTTTCCTGCACATCACCAGCGGCCCCGAAAGCACCAACAATGTGCTGGCGCTCGCTTTTGGCGCGCTGATCTGCTTTCTGGTCATCGCCGGATCGCTGTGGATCATGACCGTGCTCAACCACAATATGATGCCGATGCCGGCGTCGATGCACATGCAGCATTGACCCGCCGCTCGGACGCCGCGGAACGCAGCGCCGCCGCCGACGGTTGACCTGATGACGCTGGCACTTATGGGCAAACGATGGCTCCGCGCGCGAACTGGAAGGGGGCGCTCAAGGTCGGCGCGGTGAGCTGCCCGGTCGCGCTGTACACCGCCGCTTCGACGGCGGAGCGCATCTCGTTCCACATCCTCAACCGCAAGACCGGCCACCGCGTGCACCGCGAATTCGTCGATAGCGAAACCGGCAAACCGGTCGACCGTGACGACCAGATCAAGGGCTATGAGACGGGCGGCGGCGACTACATCACTTTCGAGCCGGAAGAGATCGCCAAGGCGGTGCCCGATGCGGACAAGACGCTGTCGGTCGAGGCCTTTGTCCGCTGCGACGATATCGACGACGTTTATTTCGACCGGCCGTACTACCTTGCGCCGGCAGAGCCCGACGCGGCGGAAAGCTTTACGCTGCTGCGAGACGCGCTGCGCGAGGCCGAGGCAGCGGCGATCGCGCGCACGGTGCTGTTTCGCCGGGTGCGCTCGCTGCTCATCCGCGCGCACGGCGCCGGCATGATCGCCACCACGCTCAACTTCGACTACGAGATCCGCTCGTCCGACGAGGCGTTCGCGGAGCTGCCCGAGGTCAAAGCGGACAAGGAAATGCTCGACCTCGCCCGCCACATCATCCGCACCAAGGCCGGGCGATTTGATCCCGAGAAATTCGACGACCGCTACGAGGCGGCGCTCGTCGAGCTCGTCAAGGCCAAGATGGAAAGGCGCAAGATCGCACCTCCCAAGCCGCCGGAGGCAACCAAGCCGAGTGATTTGATGGAAGCGCTGCGGCGGAGCGCGGCACAGCGCGGCAGGCCTGCCGCCGGGCCCCGCTCCGGCTCCGGCCGCAAAGCACCGGCGAGGCCGCGGACGAAGCGGCGCAAGGCGGCCTGACCCGGCGCTTCCGGCTATGAGGCGCGGCGCAGCCTGCCTGTTCGACGCCGGCTTTTGCGCACCTCGAGCCAGGCCGCGAACGCGCGCCAGTCGAGCGCGTTGACGACGCGGTCGGGCGCGATGCCAGCCTTCCGGGCGATCGCCACCCCCCAGCGCAACGACGAGGCGATCTCGCCGGTGGCATGCGCATCCGGGTTGATGCTGAACCGGCAGCCGAGGTCAAGGCCGCGACGCAGCCAGCGCCAGTCGAGGTCGAGCCGCCACGGGTTGCCGTTGACCTCGACCGCAACACCGCCCTCGGCGCAGGCGCGCAGCACCCGTTCGATGTCAATGTCGTAGCCTGGCCGGCGCAGCAGCTGCCGCCCAGTCATATGGCCGATGATGGTGACGAACGGGTTTGCCGCGGCGCGCACCAGACGCTCGGTCTGTGCC
>JAFAWI010000190.1 GCA_019241915.1 Alphaproteobacteria bacterium | reverse complement strand
CCTGGAGCATCCGCGGGTCGGGCTGATCTTTTTTGTCCCCGGCATCCGCGAGACGCTGCGGGTCAACGGCCGCGCGCAGATCACCGTCGATCCGGCGCTGCTCGAAGCGACGGCGGTCAACGGCAAGATGCCGCGCAGCGGCATCCTGGTGAGCGCGGACGAGGTTTATTTCCACTGCGGCAAGGCGCTGATCCGCTCCGATCTGTGGAACCCGGAGAAGCATGTCGCGCGCGGCGCGTTCCCGTCGCTCGGTATCGTCATTGCCGAGCAGATCGGTCAGGTCGTCGAGCCCAAGGAAGCCGAGCGGGCCACGGAGGAAAGCTACGTCGCGCGGCTGTATTGACGGCGTTGCCGCAAACCGCTGACGCCATTGTCGTCGGCGCCGGGATGGCCGGCGCCGCGGCGGCGGCGCATCTGGCCGAAAACGGCCGGCGGGTCGTGCTGCTCGAACGCGAAAGCCAGCCGGGATACCACAGCACCGGCCGCTCAGCGGCGCTGTTTACCGAGACCTACGGCAACCGCGCGATCCGGGTCCTGACCGGCGCCAGCCGCGCTTGCTACGAAGCCCGGCTCGACGGGTTTGCCGAACACCCGATCCTGACGCCGCGCGGCGCGCTGATGTTTGGGATGCCGGGGCAGCAGGCGAAGCTCGACGCCGCATGGGCCGACCTGTCAGCGCTCGATCCGCGCGTCCGCCGGCTCGATGCCGCGGCGGCGCGGGCGATGGTGCCGGTGCTGCGGCCCGATTGCGTGATCGGCGCGGTTTACGAACCCGACGCGATGGATATCGACGTGCACGAGCTGCACCAAGCCTATCTGCGGCGGTTGCGCCGGCGCGGCGGGCGGGTGGTTACCGACGCCGAGGTGCAGGCGCTCGCCGTTGCGGACGGCTGTTGGACGGCGGCCGCGGCGGCCGGCGAGTTCGCGGCGCCGGTTATCGTCAACGCAGCCGGCGCCTGGGCCGACGACCTCGCCGCGAAGGCCGGACTGCCGCCGGTCGGGCTGGTGCCAAAGCGGCGCACCGCGCTGACGATCCCGGTTCCGGCCGGCGTTGACGCAGCGCGCTGGCCGATGACCCTCGACGTGACGGAGAGCTTTTACTTCAAGCCGGAGAGCGGCCGGCTGCTGGTGTCGCCGGCCGACGAGACGCCGATGCCGCCGTGCGACGTGCAGCCCGACGAACTCGACATCGCCATCGCGATCGACCGGCTGACCGGCGCGACCTCGCTGACGGTCGGCCGCATCGAGCGCAAATGGGCCGGGCTGCGCAGCTTTGTCGCCGACAAGACCACGGTGTGCGGCTTCGACCCGCTGGCGCGCGGCTTCTTCTGGCTGGCCGGGCAGGGCGGCTACGGCATTCAGACCGCCGAGGGGATGGCGCGCTGCGCCGCCGCGCTGATCGACGGCGGCGGGTTGCCGGCCGATATCGCGGCAAAAGGGCTTGACGCCGAGACGCTGAGCCCGGCGCGTTTGCGCGCCTAGACTACAGCTGCCGCTCGCGTTTCTGTTCGTCGTCGGCAGCCGATTCGAGAATGCGCTTGGCGTCGCCGAATGCGGCCTTGGCGTCGTCCTCGGCGCCGAGCCGGCGCAGCACCGGCGCGAGGGCCAGCTCGACATAAGCGACCCGCGGCGTTTGCTGGCCGGAGGCATGGTCGAGCAGGGCCAGCGCGTAGCCGAGGGCCGCGGCCGCTGCGTCGTCGCGCCCAAGCCCGGCATAGATCAGGCCAAGATCGGTGAAGTCGTCGGCAACCAGCGGATGCGTTTCGCTCAGATGAGCCTGATCGATCGCGGCGGCCTGCTCGATCGCCGGCAGCGCCTCATCGAAGCGCTTTGCCCGCAGCAGCACGCCGGCGAGCTGCGCGAGGTCGCGCGCGGTCTCCAGCCCGGCCGGGTCGCGCGCCCCGTCGCGCGCCAGCGCCGCGCGCAGCATCCGCTCGCCGTCGTCGAATCTGTCCTCGGCGGCGTCGATGGCGGCCAGCACGCGCCACGGCTCGCCCGACATCGCGGCGCGGCTGCGTTGCGCAATCGCCAGCGCGCGCGCGGCCCACGCCTTGGCGCCGGGCAGATCGCCGCGGGCCAGCGCGATGCGCGCGAGACCGGCAAGCGGGCCGGCCAAAGCGGCGCCGCCGTCGCCGAATTTGGCGCTGAGCGCCGGCAGCGCGGCGATCAGCAGCGGCTCGGCCTGATTGTAGCGGTGCCGCAGCAGCTCCACCGCGGCGAGTGAGACCATTGCCAGCGCCGCATTCGGCGACTGGCCGCCATAGCTGCGGAGCGCGATGCGCAGCGCCCGGCGGCGCGACGCGGCCGCATCGGCAAGTGCGCCGTCGTCGATCTGCGCGCCGGCGAGCCGATCGAGCAGCGGCAACAGATGAGGGCTGCTCGGCCCGGTGCGGCTTTCTTCGATCGCCAGGCTTTTGGCGAGACCGGCCGCCGAGCGTCCATCCGCCGCGTGCGCCGCCGCGACCGCCAACGAGACCACCGCCAACGACACCAGCGCCAACGACGCCGGCGCTAACGACCACACCGCCTTGATCGGCCAGCCAATCCGCAATTCCGCCGTGCCCCGCCTCATCCGGCGATCATGTCACATCGCTCTTATGTGGTTGCTCGGCCGCGCCGGCGAAAGTGGGGGCGTCCACGGATTGAGGCTTGACCGTCGAGGCGTCCCGCCGGAGGGTTGCCGGGGCACGCTGCCGGCGCGGCACGGGGGAGGGAGCATGAGCAGGGCGCAACAGGCGGCCAAGGCCGAAGCCTTTCGCGCGCTGCATCGCGGCCCGCCTTTGCTGCTGATGGCGAATGCGTGGGACGCGGTGACGGCGCGCCTGTTCGAGGCGGAAGGCTATGCCGCGGTCGCCACCACGAGCGGCGGCGTGTCGTGGGCCGTCGGCTACGCCGACGGCGAAGCGGCGCCGTGGGACGAGGTCGTCGGCCAGACCGCGCGGATCGCGCGCGCCGTGAATGTGCCCGTGACCGCCGACATCGAGGCCGGGTTCGGCGCGACTCCCGAGGCCGTCGCGCGTTCGATCGGCGACATCATCCAAGCCGGTGCGGTCGGGGTGAACCTGGAGGACGGAACCGCCGGACCGACGCCGATCCGCAGCATCGACGACGCCGCCGCGCGCATCCGCGCGGCGCGCGAGGCGGCGAATGCGGCCGGGGTGCCGATCGTCATCAACGCCCGCACCGACCTCTACCTGAAGCAGATCGGCGACGAGGCGGGCCGGTTTGACGACGCGGTGGCGCGCGGCCGCGCCTATCTCGCCGCCGGCGCCGATTGTTTCTACCCGATCTCGTTGCGCGACAACGCGACGATCGGCCGGCTGGTGCAGGCGCTCAAGGCGCCGGTCAACATCAACGTGCGGGCCGGATTTCCCGGCGTTGCCGAGCTTGAAGCGCTCGGCGTGGCGCGGGTGACGACCGCGACGCAGCTGACCTTGATGGCGCTCGCCGAGACCCGGCGGATCGCGCGCGAGATCAAGGCGTCCGGCCGGTTCGACGGGATCGCCCCGAATATCGCGCACCCCGAAATGCAGCAGCTGATGGCCAAGCGGTAGCCGATGGCCCGGGTGCGCGACATCGCGGCGGACGAGCTGCCGCCCGATCTGGCCGGCATCTACCGCTCGTTTGCCGGGTCGTACGGCCCGTTTGGCAACCAGGTCGCGGTCTTTGCACACGTGCCGGCGGCGCTGCGCCATCTAATGCCGCTGCTGATGGAGCTGCGCGCCGCGGCGACCTTGCCAAAGCGCTATCTCGAACTGGCGATCGTCGCCGTGTCGCAGCTCAACGAGTGCGATTATTGCGTCGCGCATCACAAGCCGTTCCTCGCGGTGGAAGGCCTGTCGGCGGCGGGCGTCGACCGGCTGCTCGACTACCGCGACCACCCTGAGCTGGACGAGGTCGACCGGCTTGTCGTCGAATATGCGGTCGCCGTCACGGAGCGCGCGAACCGGCTGCCCGAGGCGTTGTTCGCGCGGCTGCGCCGGCGGTTCAGCGAAGCGCAAGTCGTCGAGCTGACGCTGCGCATCGCGCTTTGCGGCTTTTTCAACAAATTCAACGACGCTTTGCAGATCGACGAGGAGCCGGAGGCGGCGGCGCGCATCGCCGCGCTTCGCGGCTGACCGGGGCGAAGAGGAGCGCGGGGGTTATTCGATGGCGGCCACGCACGGCAGCGCAGCGCAGCACCACACCAGACACAGCATCGCCAACACGGCGGAAGGCCGGCGGCTCGAAGAGACGCGCACGGGGGCGCCGTGGCGCCTGTGGGGGCCTTATGTCAGCGATCGTCAGTGGGGCACCGTGCGCGAGGATTACAGTCCGTACGGCAACGCCTGGGACTACCTGCCGCACGACCAGGCGCGCAGCCGCGCCTATCGCTGGGGCGAGGACGGGCTTGCCGGTTTCGGCGACGAGCACCTGTTCCTGTGTCTGGGCATCGCGCTGTGGAACGGCAAGGACCCGATCCTCAAGGAGCGGCTGTTCGGCCTGACCAACAGCGAGGGCAACCACGGCGAGGACGTCAAGGAGCTGTACTATTACCTCGACGGCACCCCGACGCACTCGTACATGCGGATGCTTTACAAATACCCGCAGCGCGAATTCCCGTATGCGCGGCTGGTCGAAGAGAACCGCCGGCGCGGGCAGAACGACCCGGAATTCGAACTGCTCGACACCGGGGTCTTTGACGGGAACCGCTACTTCGATGTCGAGATCGAGTACGCCAAGGGCGCGGAAGACGACATTCTGTGCCAGGTGACGGTGACCAACCGCGGCCCCGACACCGCGGCGATCCACGTGCTGCCGCATTTGTGGGCGCGCAACATCTGGTCGTGGTCGCAAGTCGCCGAAAAACCGGTTTTCTCCGGGCACGGCGACGGCTCGGTCACGACGTTTCACCCCAACATGCCGGTGATGCGCTTTACCTGCGAGGGCGCGCAGGAGCTGCTGTTCTGCGACAACGACACCAATATGCGGCGGCTCTACGGCATGCCGAACAGCGGCTACGCCAAGGACGGCATCAACGACTATATCGTCAACGGCGACAAGCGCGCGGTTAACCCCGCCAAGACCGGAACCAAGGTCGCCGCGCATTGCCGGGCCGAACTCGGCCCGGGCGCCGAGGCGCGCATCCGCTTTCGCCTCGCCGTGGTCGAAGAGGGCGAGGCGTTCGGCGCAGTCATGCGCAAGCGCCGCGCCGAGGCGGACGAGTTCTACAACGGCGTGCAGTTCGCGATGGACGACGCGGATGCGCGCATGGTGCAGCGCCAGGCGCTCGCCGGGCTGCTATGGTCGAAGCAGTTCTACCTGCTCGATGTCCGCACCTGGCTGCGCGGCGATCCGGCGCAGCCCCCGCCGCCGCGGAACCGCCTGCACGGGCGCAACTGGGATTGGGGCCATCTCTACAATTCCGACGTGCTGCTGATGCCGGACAAGTGGGAATACCCGTGGTACGCGGCGTGGGATCTGGCCTTTCACTGCGTCACGATCGCGCTGATCG
>JAFAWI010000130.1 GCA_019241915.1 Alphaproteobacteria bacterium | reverse complement strand
AAGCCGCCAAAAGACATGATCGCGTAGGCGACCCGGCCCGAACGCTTGTTCAGCATCACATCTTAGTCTAGGTGTGTAGTCCCGGGATGAGCTGGTGCGGGTTGATGATGAAGGGATCGGGGTCTTTCGTCCAGGCATCGCAGATGGCCTGGAAAGGGGTTCGCCAGCGCAGCGATTTGAGGTGTTTGGCGAAATTGTAGGCGGTGATGAAAGCGGCGAGATGCGCCTTCAGGCTATCGAGGGTCTCATAATGGAAGGCCCGGACAGTAGCGTCCTTGACGGTGCGGTTCATTCGTTCGGCTTGGCCGTTGGTCCAGGGATGATAGGGCTTGGTGAGCTTGTGAGTGATGCCGTGCTCGCGACAGACGCGGTCGAAAGCGTGCAGGCGATATTGGGCCGTCGGCCCGGTGCGATTGCGCGGCTGGTCGGTGAAGGGAATGCCGTTGTCGGTCAGGATCGTGTGCAGCCGATAGGGGAAGGCGGCGATGACGCTGCGCAGAAACTCGGCACCGGCGAGCATCGTGGCGGCCGGGTGCAGTTCGACATAGGCAAACTTGGATACGCGGTCGATCGCGAGGAACATGTGCGCCTTGCCTTCGGCCCAGCGCAGCTCGCAGACATCGATGTGGACATAGCCGATCGTGGTCTGAGCGAAGCGGCCGCGCTTGGCTTCGGTTTCTTCGTTCTTTGGCAGTCGCGAGATGCCGTGCCGTTGCAGACAGCGATGCAAGGCGCTGCGCGACAGGGCGGGGATGGTCCCGCGCAGACAACCGAGCACGTCATCGAGCGGAAGCAGGGTGCGACGGCGAAACTCGACAACAATCGCCTCCTCGATCTGCGTCAGAACGGTGCTCTTCGGCCTGCTCGGTCCCATCGGCAGATCGGCGGTCGAGCTCCGCTGCCGCCACTTTGCGACCGTTTTTGCGTTCAAGCCGTAGCGGGCGGCCAGGCCTCGGGTGCTTTCTTGCGACGCTTGGAGCTCGGCTCGAATACGCGGCGTCGTGCGGGCTGCGCCGTGAAGACTTGTTGCCAAAGTGCGTCCTCCCCCTGACGGCTCAAGGATGCACCATCACAGTCCGGGACTAAACACCTAGCCCCAGCTAAGCTGCGCCGAGGCGCCTCCATCTCGGTCCTGATCGGCCGCGGGGATCCGGTGCTGATGTAGGCGGCGGTGAACGCGCGGACCGCACCTCGGCTCCGGAAGCAATCGCCCCTTGCTATGCCGTCAACCGTCTTGTGCGGTGTCGATGCGGCGTTCGAGTTCATCCACCAGATGCTCCACGGCCTTCGGTTCACGCAGCTCCCGACTTTCCGCGTCCTGATGCTGCTCAACCCCGTGATCGGCGCTCAACCGTTCCAGCATCTGGATGATGCGGGTCGCTTCGCGTTCGGTGAGCAGGTTCACCTGCAAATCGAGATGCGCCCTTCGGTCCGCCGCGGCGCTCATCCGATTTTGCTTCATGAGCACGAAGGCGGCGAGCACGACCGCTTCGACCGAAGTTACCGTGCCAAGCAGCGGATAGGGATAGGGATCAAAAACCCCGATTTCTGCGACTATCCCGCCATTCCCGACCACCCAGAAGGCGACGGCCACCAAGTGCACGGCGACGAAGGCGATGGTCCCGGCAAACCTGCCGACGAGGTCGGCCACGGCCTCTCGGGCCGAGCGCGGTCGCAGTGCCGCGTTCTCTGCGTCGATGATTTTTTCGATATTTTCCGCGACTACGGCCGGCGGCCGTCCTGAACCCAGGTTTGCCATCGAGCAGGCCGCGGCCGTGTCGGGAAGGCAGGCCGTCATTGCGGACGGCCTGCACCAATCCCCTATTTCTGCGAATGCCCGTGCGCGGTCGTCGAATGCTTGTGCGCCTGCTCGCTATGCTCATGCGCGGATTGCGCATGTGCCTTAGCTTCGTCGTGCTTGCCCTGCGCGTGATGGTGCGCCGCCTGATGATGATGATGCGCCGCGGCCTGGTGCGCCGCAGCGGCATTCTGATGATGCTCGTGCGACGGATGCTTCGTCGATTGTGCCATAGGTATCCTCCAAGGGTCAGCCAGCCTCCGAAAAACATACCCCCGGCAAGGAGGTTCCTGTCCCGACCGCGGGTAGGCCCCCGAGCTGGAGAGGGCCCGGTGCCGTCGCGTTCGCAGGCAGGGTTGATATTCAACCGCCGACTGATCGCGCGCCCTCCCCTTCTGTGCTACCGATCGGGCCTTGCCATCCGGCAGGGCTCTTCTCGTCATGGCTTCGATACCGCGTCCCAAGCGCCGCACGCCGCGCGTTTCCGGCCTGTTATTGGGTCGGCAAGGCCCCTCCCCGCGCCTGCCGGTTGGCTTTGCATTGCGGCATGACGCGCGGCCCCGCCGCAGCGACGGCGCAATCGTCGCCTACCGGGGCGACGGACACGTCATCACCATCGCGCCCACGGGCGCCGGCAAGACCGCGGGTGCGGTTATTTACAATGCTCTCACTCATTCCGGCCAGCTCATCGTCATTGACATCAAGGGCGAGGTTCACCAAGCGACCGCGCGGCGACGCCGCGAGATAGGGCAGAAAGTGCACGTGCTGGACCTGCGGGACGGGCGGGAACTCAGCGACGCGCTCAACCCTCTCAACCTCGCGCGCATGTGCGACACCGACATTCCGGCGATCGCGCGCAGCTTTACTGCCGAGTTCATCGAGCGCCACGCCGGCGAGCGCGACCGCTTCTGGAACGACTGGGCGGAAAACCTGATCGCCAGCGGCGTCGCCTGGCAACTCGCCGATTGCCCGCCCGGTGAGGGCGCGGTCTCGCGCCTGTTTGACCTGCTCACCGAAGGCGAGGCCGACTATGCGATCGCTAAGCTGCTCGACGAGGAAGCCTTCTCTAGGCGGCATCGCGCGCCGCCTTCGGCGGCTACCTGCAGCTCTCCGAGCGCGAAACCCGTCCCTCGGTGCTGGGCACTGCTGCAGCATCTGCGGTTTTTTGACAGCGCGCTCATCCGCCACGTTACCGACCGCACCACCATCGACCTTGCGGCGCTGATTGCCGGCGAGCCGATGTCTACATCGTCGTGCCGCCGGTGCGCCTGGCGGCCTATCGCTTGTTGCTGCACGCATGGTTGTCGGGGCTCCCGTTCCTCTTGATGCGGCGCGAGCGGATCCCGGAGCACCGCACCTTGCTGCTCTGCGATGAGATCGGCCATCTCGGGCGCATCGATGCCTTCCTGACTGCCTCGACCCTAATGCGCGGCTGAGGCCTGACGCTCTGGTCCTTCTGGCAAAACCCGGCACAGCTCGGCATCTACGGCGACCAGGCCCGCACCATCGTCGACAATGCCGGCGTGGTGCAGTGTTTCGGCGCACGCAACCGCCACATGGCCGATGAGTTTGCGTCCCTGGTTTGGCGGCGTCGATCCCGATGCCATTCTTGCGATGCGCGGCGGCGAGCAGATGCTGTTGGTCGAGGGCCTGGCCGTCGAGCACAGCCGGGCGCTGCGCTACTATACTGATCCCCTCTTTCGCGCCTCTATGACGAGGCCCCAAGGTTATCAGGTGCAAGACATTAAGGCGCGGCCGGATAGCGGCCCTCCGCAGCTGCCGCGCGGATCGCCGAAGCCTATCCGGGAAACCAATGGCATTCGCGACGTGAATGCCGCGCCGTCGTTGGGTTTGGAACGGCAGCAAGGGATTAACGTTTTTCGTGGATGCCAGCCACAGGCCGCGCCTCGCGCCAGAAGTCGACAAAGGAAACGGCCGCGCGAAGCGAGCCACCGCGGACCCGGGCTACCCACCGGACTCGGCTGACCACCAAGAAGCGGCCGCATCGTGCCGAAAAACACCGCACCGAAAAATCGGGATGGCTACGAGCGGCGGTACTCGGTGCCAACGACGGCATTCTTTCGACAAGCAGCCTGGTCCTTGGCGTCGCGGCAGCACATGGCAACCGCGGAAACCTTCTTGTTGCAGCTCTTGCTGGTCTTGTCGCGGGCGCGATGTCGATGGCCGCCGGCGAATACGTCTCCGTGCACTCGCAGGCCGACATCGAGCAAGCCGATCTTCGGCTTGAGCGCAGGGAATTGCGCAACGACAAAGCGGGCGAGCGAGCGGAACTCGCAGCAATCTACCGGGGACGCGGACTGACGCCTGATCTGGCGAACCAGGTCGCCGATCAGCTGATGGCGCACGATGCGCTGGGCGCTCACGCCCGCGACGAATTGGGCATTTCAGAGACGTTGAAGGCCCGCCCGGTTCAAGCCGCGCTGGCCTCAGCCGCCAGCTTTTCCTTAGGAGGGGCGGTGCCCCTCCTCGCTACCGCCGTGGCGCCGCAAAACGCGCTATTCGCGGTCGTCGCGGGTGCGTCTCTTATTTGCCTTGCGGCATCCGGCGGCCTGGCGGCCTATACGGGCGGAGCAAATATGCTGACCGGCACCCTCCGTACGGCCTTCTGGGGTGTCCTCGCCATGGCCGTAACGACCGGCGCCGGGGCCTTGTTCGGATCGCTATGAGCGTAGGGACCGCCGATGAAAATTGACCCGCTGACGCTGATCTGGTTCCTGGCCTCGGCGTCGTGGATTTCTGGCTATCTCTACGCGGAGTCGAACGGTCTGATGTTTCAGGAGCTTGGGGAAGTGATCCCGCTCACCGCCCTGCCGCCGCTCGTGCCGTTGCTGCTATGGCTTCTGATGCTGCACGTCCTCGCGGCCCTGGGTCCGCCGTGACGCCGCTCCTCTCACCTCTTGGGCAAAGGCTGCGACGCTGCCGCCCCTCAACAGAGCGGCAGCGTCCCTGATCGGCTAGCGATACCGGCTGCGTTCCGCCTCGATCTCCTCGGCCGTGTAGAGCGGCGCGGTCTCATCGAAGGATTGCCACCCGGCTGCCGGTACGCGGCCTCGCGGGCATAAGGATCGACCGGTCTTGGTAGCGGCCAAGAATATCCCGGCCTTCATGATATCCTCGCCGTCGACGCGGGCGGCGACGAGCGTTCCGCCGCGACGGACAAACTCGGCATGAATATTGGCGTCCCGCTCATCGACCCCGGCGTTGCTCATCGAGCCGATGATGCCGCCGGCGACCGCGCCCACGGCAGTACCGCCGACCGCGCCGACGGCGGTGGCGACCAGCCAGCCCGCCGCCACGACGGGGCCGACGCCCGGGATCACCCTCAAGCAGAGCCCGGTCAAGACCCCGCCGGCGCCGCCGACCACGGCGCCGATCCCGGCGCCGGCTCCGGCGTCCGGACCGGCTTCGGTTCGATTCTTGTCGACGATGGCGCCATCCCCGTTATGGGCGATGACGCTGATGTCGGAGCTCGAGATCCCTGCCTCCTCGTAGCGAAGCTTGGTTGGTGTCTTGTGGTGCGGCGTCGGCACGCGCCCGGTGGGTTGCGGCTCGCTGAGAAGCCACCAAAGAGCTCTCACTTGGGTCGGCCGCTTGAGCTAAGAAAGTGCGCTGGGTCAATCCGGAACCGGTTGCCGAAAGTCGCTCTAGACGTCGATGGCGGACAAGGTGATGCGACACGTCAGCTACCAAGGGCAGCGCCGTCACAAGGCCGTGGCGTGGCGCGGGAGCGGCCGAATTAGAGGAGATCGCCAATGATGGGCAGTCTCAGTCAAGGCGACTTATACAACGCTTCTTAATATACCCAGCCATCTTGTCATAGGTAGCGGCCAACTCGAGGAGGTTCCCACGGACGACGCTTCCCGGCTTTTCTTTGGCTGCAACTTCACGCAGTCGGGTGGCCTCGTCTCGACACTGCTCTACGCGGTGCTGAGTTGTTTTCATGCTTGTAAATCCCAATGTCGGTGCAGCACCGCCGCCGCTACGCGGTGAGTAGCCAAAAACGCCCACCAGCGCGGCTCACTATTTCGTTTGGAGAACCGCGTGCGTTAGTCGAAGGAAAGCGGCAAGAGGAGGTTGCCACCGCCTTACGGTCCAGCAAGCTACCGATAGCGAAGGCGGTCCGCTTCGATTTCCTCGGCAGTGTACGCAGGCGCCGAGGGGTCAAAGGATCTCCACCCGGCCTGACGGTAGGCCGCCGCGCGCGCGGTGGGATCGATAGGCCGATAACGGCTCAGAATATCCTCGGCCTTGACCACATCCTCGCCATTGACGCGCGCCGCGACTAGAGCACCACCCCGCCGTACCCCTTCGGCGTACAGATTGGCTTTGTCTTCGTCCACGCCCGCGTCGGTCAGTGAGCCGATGATCCCGCCGGCCGCCGCTCCAACCGCCGCGCCGCCAACCGCGCCTGCCGCGGCAGCGACGAGCCAGCCGGCTGCGACCACGGGGCCAACGCCGGGGATCGCCATCAGCCCTAGCCCGGTTAGGAGGCCGCCGGCACCACCCACCACCGCGCCGATGCCTGCGCCCGCTCCGGCGTCAGGACCAGCGTTGGTGCGATTCTTGTCGACGTACTGGCCGTCGGCATTGTTGGCAATCACGCTGATGTCGGAGCTGGAAATTCCAGCTTCCTCCAGGGCATCCACTGCCGGCTTTGCGGCGGCATAGCTTTCAAAAAGGGCCGTGACGGTCGTAGTCATTGCTCTATATCCTTTTGTGTGTGTCTTGCGGATTGTCCGGTGGCCTATCGGGTGATGACGTTGCCCTGGTAATCGACGCTGACGGAAACGGTCTTGCCGTTCTGCATGGCCTGACCCCGCCACACGCCGGCATCGTCCTTTTGCAAATTGGTCACCCCGGTGAAACCTTTCGCCTCGATCCGCGATTGCGCCTCGCTTTGGGTAAAGCTGTTATGACCGGCGACCGGCCGGTTCGGCTGTGGCGTGCTGCTTGTGTTAACGGCGCCATTCTGTGGCCCGTTTGCAGCCGGCGGCCCTCCCTGCTGCGCCATAGCTCCAGTCGCCAACAGCCCACCCAGCAGCCCAACGATGATTGCGTTTCGCATTTCTGAAATCCCAAGTTGCGAAGAAGTGTCAGCAAAACGTGCAAACTCCATCGAGGTTCCTCGGACACCTAATTTGGCTTCAGCCTGTCGTTGTCGACGCATGCTCGGTCGGCAAGATCGCCACGAAACCGGATCGCCACGTTCGGAGCAATTCGAAGCGGAATAGCTGTTTACGGTGTTCTAAGGCCGGTAG
>JAFAWI010000592.1 GCA_019241915.1 Alphaproteobacteria bacterium | reverse complement strand
CCATCCCGCGATTTGATCTCGCGCAACCTGCTGCTTCATCGGTTCCCACTTTCGGGAATGGCATCGGTCGGAATGAGCTCGCCGGTGCTCTGCCGGTACAGCCTCAACGTCAGCAGCGCCGCCACGACCGATAGGCCGAGCACAAATCCCCACCACATCCCGACCGGGCCGAAGCGGAGCGGAAAGGTCAGCGCCCAGCCGCCGGCGAAGCCGATGCCCCAATACCCGATCCCGGCAAAGACCATCGGCGCGACCGTGTCCTCGTAGCCGCGCAACGCGCCCGCAGCCACCACCTGTATGCCGTCGACGACCTGGAACAGACCGGCGAAGACCAGAAACCGCAGCGCCAGCGTGACAAGCTCGCGATTGGCGGGATCGTCGGCCGCAACATAGACCGCGACGATCGCCTGCGGCAGAGTCCAGATCGCCACCGCCGATGCCGCCATGAACGACGTGCCGAGCGCGAGCGCCACCCAGGCCGCGCGCCGCGCCGCCGGTTGGCGCTGCGCGCCGCGCTCGGCGGCGACGCGCACCGTCGCCGCCTGGCCGATCCCCATAGGCACCATGAAGGTGATGCTGGCGTAGTTGATCGCGATCTGGTGCGCCGCGAGAGGATCGGCGCCGAACAGTCCGACCACCGCCGCCGACGTCACGAACACGCCGACCTCGAGCGCCTGCAGCCCGCCGATCGGCGCGCCGAGGCGCAGGATGCGCCGCAGATCGCTCGGCACGCCGCGCCAGCCGCCGTTGGCGCGCGGCACCACGCCGGCGCCCCGCAGCCGCCACACCGCTGCGGCAAGGCCGGCCAGCATCAGCCATTGCACGCTCGCCGAGGCGATTCCGGCGCCCGCCAACCCCAGCGCCGGGACCCCGAGATGCCCGAAGATCAGCACCCAGTTGAGCGCGGCGTTGGCCGGCACGCACAGCACCAGCACGACCATCACCGCGCGCGTGCGTTCGAGCGCGGCCAGCAGGCTCCGCAGCACGACAAACCCGAGAAATCCCGGCGCGCCCCAGCACACCGCACGCAGAAACCGGCCGATCTCGCGCGCCAGCGCCGGGTCGTAACCGATCAGGTCGAGCAGCCGGCCGGCCAGCGCCGTCGCGGCGATCACCAGCAGCGAGAGCAGCGCTGCCAGCACCAGCCCGCTGCGTGCGACGCGGCCTGCCGCCGGCCGGTCGCCGGCGCCGATCGCATAGGCAGCGAGCGGCGCCACCGCGGTCAGCACGCCGATGCAGATCACCACGCCGGTGAAGTAGAACCCGCTGCCCAGCGCGACCGCCGCCAGCGGCACGGCGCCGAGCTTGCCGACCATGACGGTGTCGATGACCGACATCGCCATCTGCGACAGGTTGGCCGCCGCCAGCGGCAGCGCGAGCGCCAAGGTCGCGCGGGTCTCGTTGACGACGGGTGAACTCATCTCGGTTTCTTTCCGCGCTCGACGCCCGCGCTCGCCGAGGAGCACCGATGCGGAGCGATTGGATTGGCGAATGGACAGAGCCCGCGTCCCGAGCCGCTTAGCGATGCGAGGCTCAAGGGAGGCGGGGTCGGTTCAGGGAGCGCGCCGGCCGGTTTGACGCCTCATGGCAAACGCCATAGGCTTTTTCAAGCCAAATCGTGCACCGAGGAGACCCGCCATGGCGTACCGGATCACGCCGCTGACCGCGCATACCGGGGCCGAAGTCAGCGGGATCGACCTGTCAAAGCCGGTCGACGCCGAGACCAAAGCCGCGCTCAACCGGGCGTGGGCGCAACACCACGTGCTGGTGATCCGCGATCAGAAATACGAGCCGGGCGACTTCATCCACGCCGCGCAGGTGTTCGGCGAGCTGCAGCCGCACGACAAGAAGGACCACCACATCCCGGGCTTCCCGGAGATGTACTATGTGACCAACCAGGAATTCCTCGGCACGCGGCGGATGATCCCGGGCGAGACCTTTCACACCGACCACTCGAACCACCCGGCTCCGCCCAAGGCGACAATCCTCTACCCGGTGGAGCTGCCGTCGAGCGGCGGCGATACCCAATACGCCAACATGCATCTCGCCTACGACGAGCTGCCCGAGGCGACAAAGCGCAAGATCGACGGGCTCAAGGCGGTCCACGTCTATCTCAGCAAATACAGCCCGCGGCCATTAAAGCCGCTGAACGAGGAGAGCCAGCAGGCGCTGCCGCCGCCCGGCATCCACCCGCTGGTCCGCGTGCACCCCGATAACGGCCGCAAGGCGCTGTTCATGAACCCGGTGCGGATCGAATCGATCGAGGGCATGCCGGACAACGAGGCGCTCGACCTCGTCGCCGAGCTGATGGCGCACGCGACGCAGAAGAAATACGAATACCGCCACCAGTGGCGCTACGGCGACATGGTCATCTGGGACAACCGCAGCGTCCTGCACAAGGCCAACCCGGACTACGACATGAACCAGCGCCGCTACCTGTGGCGCCTCATGCTGAAGGGCGAGGCGCCGATCCCGGTCGCGCAGGCGGCCTGAGAACGCGAGGCGAACCTCGGCCGCGAACGAGAACGAATCGGAATTTACTTTTTCGCTGCGGGGCGCTGTCGGGTTGGGTTGGCGGCAGGCAGCCGCTACGCCAGCCGGCGCTTGAACAGCTCGGTGACGAGCCCGTAGCAGTGCCAGGCGAGCGCCGGGTCGTAGCGCAGGCCTTCGTCGCGCATGAAAGCATGCGCGGCGTTGAACTCGTGCCAGGTGTAATCGGCGCCGACTTCCTCGAGCCGGTCGCGGATCAGCCGACGCCCGTCGAGCGGAATGTGCGGGTCCTGCCGGCCCCAAATCATCAGCAGCTCGCCCCCGATTTCGCCGGCGCGTCCGAGGCTGTCGTCGGCCTTGCCCTTGCCGAGCTGATGGTCGTGGATATCGGTTGCGTAAAAGCACGCAGTGGCGCCGACATTGGGGTTCATTCCGGCCCGAAACGCGAGGTGGCCGCCGAGGCAGATCCCCATCGTGCCGAGCCGGCCGTTGCAGGCGGGCTGCGCCTTCAGATGGTCAAGCGCGGCCCGCGCGTCGCTATCAAACGCGACGACCGGCTTTTCGAATTTGAGCGCATTGCCCCGGTCGGTGCCGGCCGTGTCATAGGCCAAGACCGTGCCCGGCGCCTCGTATTCGTGATAGACCTCGGGGGCGGAGACGACAAAGCCCTGCCCGGCGAGGAACGCCGCCATCCGCCGCACCGGACCGGTGATCTGGTAGATCTCGGAATACAGCACAATCCCCGGATAGCGGCCGGGCGCCTGCGGCGCAAACAGATGGGCGCGCATCGGCCCGGTCGGCGTCGCGATGTCCGCGACCGCATGCTCCTTGATGATCATGCCGCCCCCCCTTTGGCCCGCGTCGCGGCGACTATAGCACCGCGACGGCGGGAAAATGCGAGCGCGGGCGCGCGGCTCCGGCGGGCGCGACGGGCGGAGGGCGCGTCAGGCGCCGGCGGCTTCGCGCTTTTCGGCTGCGCCAGCGATCCGGCGCTTCAAGCGGCGGATTTCGGGGGTCAGCTTGCGGTCCGGCGTCGCCTTGAGGAACGCATCGATCCCGCCTTTGTGCTCGATCGTGCGGATCGCATTGGTCGAGAGGCGCATGCGCACGGCCCCGATCGCGTCGGAGAGCAGCGAGATCGTCTGCAGGTTCGGCAGGAAGCGCCGCTTCGTCTTGCGGTTGGAGTGGCTGACGTTATTGCCGACTTGGACACCCTTGCCGGTCACCGGGCATTTGCGCGCCATCTCGAACCTCGTGTCGCGCCTTGGCAGACGCGGTCTCTGCGGGAGCCGGGTTTCTACGGTGGGCGGC
>JAFAWI010000507.1 GCA_019241915.1 Alphaproteobacteria bacterium | reverse complement strand
GGCTTCACCTGGGAAAACCTGCAAAAGCTCAATCCCCGGCTGATCTACGCGTCGGTCAAGGGGTTCGGCCCCGGCCCGTTTGTCGACTGCAAAGCCTATGAGAATGTCGCCCAATGCATGGGCGGCGCGGCCAGCACCACCGGCTGGGAAGACGGCCCGCCGACCGTGACCGGCGCGCAGATCGGCGACAGCGGTACCGGCGTCCACATGGTGACCGGCATCCTCGCCGCGCTCTACCAGCGCGAGCGCACCGGCAAGGGCCAGCGGGTCGAAGTGGCGATGGCCGACGCGGTGCTCAACCTGACCCGCGTCAAGATGCGCGACCAGCAGCGGATCATGAAGGGACCGCTGCCGGAATACCCGAACAAGACGTTCGGCGACGAGGTGCCACGCGCCGGCAATGCCTCGGGCGGTGGCCAGCCGGGCGCTGCGCTGCGCTGCGCGCCGGGCGGCCCCAACGATTATGCCTATGTGATCATCCAGCCGCCATGCTGGGAGCCGCTGATGAAATTATGCGGCCGCGCGGAGCTGATCGCCGACCCGGAATGGGCGACCCCGGCGGCGCGGCTGCCGAAAATCCCCGAATGCTTCGCGATCATCGAGCAATGGACCATGACCAAGACCAAATGGGAGGTCATGAAGGCGCTCAACGATGTCGATGTGCCGTGCGGGCCGATCCTGTCGATGAAGGATATCTACCAGGACAAATCGCTCTATGCGCGCGAGATGCTGGTCGAATTGGATCACCCGACGCGAGGCAAGTACGTCCAGGTCGGTATGCCGATCAACCTGTCCGACTCGCCGGTCGAGCATCGCCGCGCGCCGCTGTTGGGCGAGCATACCGACGAGGTGTTGCAATGGCTCGGCCACAGCGAAGCCGAGATCGCCGCGATGAAGCAGGAAGGCGCGGTCTAAGCGGGCCGCGTCAAACATCGGTGCGTCCTTCGAGGCCTTGCTTCGCAAGGCGCCTCAGGATGAGGATAGGTTTGTGATGCCCGCCAACGACTTCCCTCATCCTGAGGCGCTTCGCGCAGCGAAGCCTCGAAGGACGCACAACGACACTGCAGCGTGCGGCGCATGGCGTTGACTGCGCCACATGACCGGCGCGTGCACCCCGGCTCCGGCCGGCGGCGCGGGCGGGACGTCCCGAAAGGGCGCCAAGTCGATCCGGCGGCGCTGGCCGAGGTGCGCGCATTGCTCGGCGAGCGCGAGCGGCGGCGCGACCTCTTGATCGAGCACCTGCATCTGCTGCAGGACCATTACGGCTGCCTGCACGCTCGCCATCTGGCGGCACTGGCCGATGAGATGCGGCTGGCGCTGGTCGAGGTCTACGAGGTCGCGACGTTCTACGCCCATTTCGATGTGGTGATGGACGACGAGGCGCCGCCGCCCGAGATCACCGTGCGGGTATGCGACAGCCTGACCTGTGCACTGTTCGGAGCGGACAAGCTGCTCGACGACGTGACGTCGCGGCTGGGCGGCGATGCGCGGGTGGTACGGGCGCCGTGCATGGGCGGCTGCCACAACGCGCCGGTCGTCGCGATCGGGCACGCGCTGCACGAGCACGCCACGGCCGACAGCGTCGCCGATGCAGTCGGCCGCAAGCACACGCATCCCGACATACCGCCTTTTGTCGGCCTCGACGCGTACCGCAAAGCCGGCGGCTACAGGCTGCTGGAGGCATGCCTCTCGGGGGTACGCAGCCGCGACAGCGTGATCGAGGCGATGGAGAATTCCGGCATCCGCGGGATGGGCGGCGCCGGGTTTCCGACCGGGCGCAAGTGGCGTTTTGTGCTGGCCGAGCCGGGGCCGCGGCTGCTGGCGGTCAACGGCGACGAGGGGGAGCCAGGGACCTTCAAGGACCGCCACTTCCTGGAAACCGACCCGCACCGCTTTATCGAAGGGATGCTGATCGCGGCGTGGGTGGTCGAGGCGCCAGAGGTTTACGTCTACCTGCGCGACGAGTACCCGCAATGCCGTCAGGTTCTCGAACAGGAAGTCGCCAAGGTCGACGCGGCCGGGTTTGCCGGGCATACGCGCGTGCATTTGCGGCGCGGCGCCGGCGCGTATATCTGCGGTGAAGAATCGGCGATGCTCGAAAGCATCGAAGGCAAGCGCGGACTGCCGCGGCACAAGCCGCCGTTCCCGTCGCAGGTCGGGCTGTTCGGCCGGCCGACCTTGATCAACAACATCGAGACCTTGTTCTGGGTGCGCGACATCGTCGAGCAAGGAGCCGAATGGTTCTCGGGCGAGGGCCGCAACGGTCGCAAAGGGCGGCGCACGTTCAGCGTGTCTGGCCGGGTCAAAAACCCCGGCGTCAAGCTCGCCCCCGCCGGGATCACGGCGCGTGAACTGATCGACGAGTATTGCGGTGGCATGCTCGACGGGCACAGTTTCAAGGGCTACCTGCCGGGCGGCGCGTCGGGCGGCATCCTGCCCGCCTCAAAGGGCGACATCCCGCTCGATTTCGGCACGCTCGAAAGCGAAGGCTGCTTTATCGGCTCGGCC
>JAFAWI010000487.1 GCA_019241915.1 Alphaproteobacteria bacterium | reverse complement strand
TCATTGCCGCGGCAGCGGAAATTCGCGCGCTGGTGCCGCTCGGCCTCGAAGCGATGATGACCGAGCACGAGGCCGACCGCACCACCAGCCTGATCATGGATTCGACCGAGAGCCGGGCCTGCATCGCCACCGGTGACATGCTGAGCCGGCTGGTCGAGATCCTGCGCGGGCTCAAGCTCGACCCCGAGCGGATGCGCGCCAATCTCGACCTCGGCGGCGGCCTCATCATGGCCGAGGCGGTGATGCTCGACCTCGGCCGCGCGATCGGCCGTCAGCATGCGCACGATGTCGTCTACGACGCGGCGATGGCCGCGGCGGTCGAGCGCAAATCGTTTGGCGACCTGCTCGCCGCCGACGCGCGGGTCACCGCGCACCTGGAGCCTGCGGAAATCCGCAAGCTGCTCGACCCGACCGCCTATACCGGGCTGTGCAGCCAAATGGCCCGCGACGCCGCGGTACGCGCGCGGGCGACCGCGCAGCAAATCAAAACCGGCCGAAATTAGCGGCCGATCAATGCGCCAACGCAGCCGCGATCATCGCATCGCCGTGACGCAGCGCTTCCTTCCACGGCTCGCCGTCATGCCACTCGTAGTAGTCATGCACGACCGAGTGGACGAGGACGATATCGACGTTTGGCCGACCGGCCGCCGCGGCGCAGAGCCGCGGGCTCGCATCGCTCGCATCGGGCAACACAAGGACCACCGGAGCCGCATAATCGACCGCGCTAAGATCCTCGCGGCACAGTGGCGAAAAGCCGATTGCACCGGCGAATTTGTCGGCGCGGGCCCGGTTTTGCGCCGCGGTGATCCACTTCGCGACATAGGCGCCAAGCGAGAACCCCTCGAAAAAGATCTTGTCCGCGCGAATGGCCGGCAGTGTCCGCAGAAAGGCGTTCGCGGCGAACGCATCTTCGATGACGGAAGGGGGAGTTCCGATGCCGATCGGGCCACCGTTGCGCAACTGTCGCGCGGTGCCCCAATCGACCGCGAATGTCGCGATCCCCATGCGGTTGTAATGGTCGGTCAGGATGGCGAAGGTGTCGGCGTAGGTCGCGTAAACCTTCAGCCCGTGAAACAGCACGACAACCGGAAACGGCCCCTTGCCCGGCGGCAGCGACAGATATCCGTCGATCGTCGGCACCTGGGAGTCATGCGTCGGCACCTTATAGGCCTGGCCATAAGCCGCCGGGCCTGCGAACAGCGCGACCAGCAACAGGGCGACGACACGCATTAATTTCATTGCGATCTCCCTGCCCTCGCTTTTGGCGAAGCCTACGCGACGGCCTCGGGAGGGTCAAACAAGGTCAGCTGTCGCCCATGCGCAGCGCGGCGATGAAGGCCGATTGCGGGATGTCGACCTGGCCGAACTGGCGCATCCGCTTTTTGCCTTCCTTCTGCTTTTCGAGGAGCTTGCGTTTGCGGGTCACGTCCCCGCCGTAACATTTGGCCAGCACGTCCTTGCGCAGCGCTTTGACCGTCTCGCGGGCGATGATGCGGCCGCCGATCGCCGCCTGGATCGCGATCTGAAACAACTGGCGCGGGATCAAATCCTTCAGCCGCTCGCAGAGAGCGCGGCCGCGGCGCTCGGCTTGGCTGCGGTGGACGATGAGGGAGAGCGCATCGACCGGCTCGCCGTTGACCAGGATGTTCATCAGCACCAAGTCGCTCTCGGCGTAGCCATCGAGCTGATAGTCGAAGCTGGCATAGCCGCGGCTCACCGATTTGAGCCGGTCGTAAAAGTCGAACACGACCTCATTGAGCGGCAACCGGTAGACCACCATCGCCCGGTTGCCGGCATAGGTCAGGTCGAGCTGCGCCCCGCGCCGTTCCTCGCACAGCGCCAGCACCGGGCCGAGAAATTCGTCCGGCACCAGCACGGTCGCCTTAATCCACGGCTCCTCGATATGGTCGATCCTGACCGGATCCGGCATGTCGGCCGGGTTGTGCAGGTTGAGGATGCGATTGTTGGTCTGGTGCACGCGGTACACGACCGACGGCGCGGTGGTAATAAGATCGAGGTCGAATTCGCGGCTGAGGCGCTCCTGGATTATTTCGAGGTGCAACAACCCGAGAAATCCGCAGCGGAAGCCGAAGCCAAGCGCGGCGGATGTCTCGGGCTCGTAATCGAAGCTGGCGTCGTTGAGCCGCAGCTTGGCGAGGCTCTCGCGCAGATGCTCGTAATCGGCCGAATCGACCGGAAACAGCCCGCAGAACACGACCGGCTGCAGCGGCTGAAACCCGGGCAGCGGCTCGCTTGCCGGACGGCGGTCCTCGGTGATCGTATCGCCGACCCGGCAGTCGGCCACGGTCTTGATGCCGGCGGTGATAAAGCCGATCTCGCCGGGGCCGAGCGACGGCGCCGCGACGCCTTTCGGGGTGAAGACGCCGACCCGCTCGACCTGGTGCGCCGCGCCGGTCGCCATCAGCCGGATCTTCTGGCCGGCCGTCAGGCTGCCGTCCTTCACGCGCACCAGGATGACGACGCCGAGATACTGGTCGTACCAGCTGTCGACCAGCAGCGCCTTGAGCGGCGCGGCCGCTTCGCCGCGCGGCGGCGGCAGCCGATGCACCAGCGCCTCCAGCACGCCTTCGATGTTCAGCCCGGTCTTGGCGCTGATCTCCACCGCCTCGGACGCGTCGAGTCCGATCACGTCCTCGATCTGCTGGCGCACCCGCTCCGGCGCGGCGGCGGGCAGGTCGATCTTGTTGAGCACCGGCACGATCTCGTGCCCGGCGGCGACCGCCTGATAGACATTCGCAAGGGTCTGCGCCTCGACGCCCTGGCTCG
>JAFAWI010000432.1 GCA_019241915.1 Alphaproteobacteria bacterium | reverse complement strand
GCTCGCGAAGGCGCTCGCCCAGTTCCTGTTCGACGACGAGAACGCGGTTACCCGGCTCGACATGTCGGAATACATGGAGCGCCATACCGTGTCGCGGATGATCGGCTCGCCGCCCGGCTATGTCGGCTATGACGACGGCGGCACCTTGGCCGAAAGGATCCGGCGCAAGCCGTACCAGGTCGTGCTGCTCGACGAAGTCGAGAAGGCGCACCCGGACGTGCTCAACGTGCTGCTGCAGGCGATGGAAGACGGCCGCCTCACCGATGGGCAGGGGCGTACGGCCGATTTCCGGCATGCGATCCTGATCATGACCTCGAACCTCGGCGCCGAGGCGCTGCTGGCGCTCGGCGAGAACGAGGATGTCGGTCGCGCGCGCGACGATGTGATGGATGCGGTGCGCAAGGCGTTCCGTCCGGAATTTCTCAACCGGCTCGACGACGTGCTGATCTTCGGCCGGCTCGGCCGCGACGAGATGGCGAAGATCGTCGACATTCAGCTTGCCCGCATCAACGAGCGGCTGGCCGAGCGCGGTCTGTCGTTGGTCGCCGACACCGCGGCCCGCCGCCGCCTCGCCGAGCTCGGCTGGGACCCGGCGTTTGGCGCGCGGCCATTGAAGCGGGCGATCCAGGGCCTGGTCGAAGACCCGATCTCGGAGCGGCTGCTCGACATGCCGGAGGAGCCGGGCGAACGGCGGATGTTGTCGCTCAGCGTGATCGATGGACGGTTGGCGCTCGACGGCATCGTCGTCGAAGAGGACCGCCCGCAGGGCTTCAAGGCGCCGGAACGCGCGCCGATCGGATTTGCGCTCGCGACCGCGGCGGCCAAATAGCCTTCCGCCGCCGCTGGCGAGAACGGCCGGGCCTTACCAGCCCGGCCTTTTTTATGGGCTACCCAGCCTAATGGCGCGTCACGGCGGCGGCCCGCAGGTCAAACCCCCGATCGGCGGCTTGCTCCGGCGCGATGCTGCGGCGGGCGGCCAGCACCCGGCGCGCAAAGGCATGCTCTGCCGGGTTGTTGATCGATTCGATGCCGAGCAGCCGGTCGCCGGCATAGCAGAACGCCGAATAAGCGCCGCTGGCGGGGGCGCCGCGCAGCACGACCTGCTGATAACCCGCGGTGAGGCCGGCGATCTGCAGGCGCAACGGCCCCTGTTCGCTCCAGAACCAGGGCAACGCCGCGTAGGGCTCGGGCTTGCCGACCAGGCGGGCGGCGACGCAGCGCGCGTGATCGGTGGCGTTCTGCACCGCTTCGAGGCGCACCGGGTTGCGCAGCGAGTGGCGCGACGGAAACGAGGCGCAGTCGCCGATCGCCGAAATCGCCGGATCGGCGGTCAGCAGGTGGTCGTCGACCGCGATGCCGTTTTCGACCGCCAGCCCCGCCGCGGCGGCCAGCTCCTCGTTGGGCACGACGCCGATGCTGATCAGCACGAGATCTGCGGGCAGATTGCGCCCGTCGTCGAGGACGACGTGGGTGAGGCGGCCGCCCGCGCCGCCGATCCGCTCGACGCGCACGCCAAAGCTGAACTCGACCCCGGCGGCGCGGTGCGCGTCGGCGAAGAAGGCCGAGGTGTCGGGGCAGACGACACGGCTCATCACCCGCTCGGTCAGTTCGACGATGTGGACCGGCTTGCCGGCGGCCCGCGCGACCGCGGCGAATTCGAGGCCGATAAACCCGGCGCCGACGACAACGCAATGCTGCGCCGCCGCCAGCCGCTCCTTCAATGCGTCGGTCTCGGCCAGATTGCGCAGATAGCAGACGCCGTCGAGCTCGATCCCGGGCAGCGGCGGCACCCGGTTGCGCGCACCGGTGGCGAGCACGAGATGATCGTAGTCGATCCGCGCCTTGGTCGACAGCAGGACCGCCTTGCCGGCCCGGTCGATTTCGGCGACCGGGCGGCCGCCGATCAGCTCGATGCGCTGATCGGCGAAGAATTTCTCGGGCCGCATCACCAAGAGGTCGAGCCCGGTCTTGCCGTCGAGGTAGTCCTTTGACAGCGGCGGGCGCTGGTACGGCAAATGCGGCTCGTCGCCGAGCAGCACCACATCGCCGTCAAAACCCTGCTGGCGCAGCGAGGCGGCGACCTGAAACCCGCCGTGCCCCGCGCCGACGATGACGACCCGCCGCGGCACGCCGTCCGAAGCCATCAGGTCTGGGTTTCCGGCATGTTGACGACGAGCCCGTTCATCTCGGGGGTCATCACCAGCTGGCACGACAGCCGGCTGTTCGGGCGCCGCGGACTGGCGGTGCCGTCGAGCATCGCATCCTCGCCGAGCTCCATCTCGGGGCAGCGGCTCAACTGATCCTCCTGGACATAGACGTGGCAGGTCGCGCACATGCACGAGCCGCCGCACTCGGCGACGATGCCGTCGACACCGTGCAGCGTCGCCGCCTGCATCACGCTGGTGCCGAGGGGCACCTCGAGCGTGGTGCTTTTCCCGTCGTGGCTCACATAAGTGACTTGCGGCATGTGCGTCCGGTCCCGTTTTGAAGATCGCCGAGCGGCCGGAGCATCGCCCGATCCGGCGGCCGGGGTCGAGCATTTTCAGCGCATGCGGGCGCGGTATATAAAGACGCACCAAGCAGAACGGGAGGCGAGCGATGAAGAACGGCTTCAAGGTCTGGGACTCGGACACCCATGTCGAGCCGTCGGCCGAGGTCATCGACAAGTACCTCGACCCAGGGTTTCGCAACCGCCTGCCGGAACTGCAGCAGTTCCGCACGCCGATCGCGGCGACCACGCCGGGCAGTTCGCCGGGCCGGCACGTCTACCGGTTCGGCCAGATCTCGTACAAGCGCATCCTCGGCGAGGCCGAGCCGAGGCCCGAGCATACCGGCCGCGCCTCGGTGTGGATGGGCAGCGAGCGCCCGCGCGAAGGCGTGCAGGACGACAACGCCGCGAACCGGATCGCCGACATGGATCACGAAGGGGTCGACGCGCATTTTCTGATCCCGACCGCGTGGACCAGCCTCGTCGGCCATGACGACCCGTCGCTCGAAACCAATGTGATCCGCGCCTATCACCGCCACATGGACGATTTCTGCGCCAGCCACCCGGGACGGTTGACCAGCATGATCGTCGCCTCGGCGCGCGACGTCGAAGCCGCAGTCGCCGAGATCAAACGCTGGGGCAAGTCAAAATGGGCAGTCGCGGTGATGCCGCTGGTCACCAAGGACATCCCCGCGGACCACCCCGACCTCGAACCGATCTGGCAGGCCTGCGCCGAGCACGACCTGCCGGTCGCGCACCACAGCTTTACCTGGACGCCGCCTTATTTCCCCGGCTGTTTCGACCTGTGGGACAACATCTTTCTCGGCCGGCTCGCCTCGCACCCCTGGGGCGCGATGCGCTTTATCGCCGCGGTGATCGGCGGCGGCATGATGGACCGCTACCCGGCGCTGCGGGTCGGCATCCTCGAATGCGGCTTTGGCTGGCTGCCGTTCTGGGGGCGCCGGATGAACGAGCAGTACGAATATGTCGGCAGCACGCAAAAGCTGAAGCACCACCCCGAGGACTACCTCAAGAGCGGCCGCTTCTTCTGCTCGATCGAGCGGCACGAGGGCGAGGACATGTTCAACAGCGTCACCGGCTTCCTCGGCGACGACGTGCTGATGTACGCCTCGGACTATCCGCATTCGGAGTGTCAGTTCCCGAACACGGTGTCGAACATCCTGGCGTGGAAGAGCCTCAAGCCGGAGACCCAGAAAAAGCTGCTGTGGGACAACGCCAACCGCTTCTTCCGCGCGGCCTAGCCGTCCCTCGTTACGCCCGCGGGAGCGGCGGCCTAGGAACAACCGGTACATCGGCAGCTCCTGGGTTCCCGCTTTCGCCGGAAAGACGAACCGACACCGGCGGCTCCGGCAGCGGCCGCGCCCGCCTTCGGTGCAGCGTCTCGCGCCACAGCAGATAGAGGCCGGAGGCGACGACGACCGCAGCGCCGATCAGCAGATGGGGGGTCGGCACGTCGTGCCAGATCGCGAAGCCGAGCATTGTCGCCCAGACCAGCGACAGGTAGTTGAACGGCACCACCGCCGAGGGCGGGGCCAGCGTCAATGCCCGCGTCCACCAATACTGCGCGACGCCGTTGCCGATCCCGGCGAGCGCCAGCATGCCGGTGTCGGTCCAGCGCGGCGGGCGAAACCCGAACGGCAACAGGAACAGCGTGCAGACCGTGATCACGATCATCTGATAGAGCGTCAGCGTCTCGGTCGATTCGGTGAGGCTCATGCGGCGGATCGCCACCGCGACCGACGAGATCAGCAGCGCGTTGGCGAGCGCGAAAAGGGCGCCGGTCTGCAGCGATCCGGCGCCGGGCTCGGTGACGATCAGCACCCCGACAAAGCCGACCGCCAGCGCCGACCAGCGGTGCGGTCCGACCCGCTCCTTGAGGACCAGCGCCGAGAGCAGCGTCGTAAACAGCGGTGCGGCAAAGCCGATCGCCACCGCCGAGCCGAGCGACATCAGGCTGAAGGCGATGAACATGCAGGTCATCGAGCCGAACTGCGAGATGCCGCGCTGCAGATGGGCGAAATAGCGGCGCGTGCGGAAGACCGCGATGCCGGCGCGCGGCAGGATGATCGCCGTCACCGCCACCATCGCGAACAGCGCACGGTAGAACGCGACCTCGCCGACCGGATATCTTGCGACCTCCCATTTGACGATCGCGTTGACGGCGGCGAACAATACCGTCGACATGACCATGAAGAAGATGCCGCGCGGAACCTGGTTCTGCCGGGCGGTGACGAGGTCGCCGCCGCTCATCGCGCGCCACCGACAAGCAAGGCCTCGCGCCGAAGTGACAGGCCGGCTATCGCCATCGACGGTAAACTCCGCAGCCGACCCAACGGCGCGGCAGCGCGCGCCGGTGCCTAGTTTGACAACGGTCGGAGCCTAACCGCAAAACCGCCGGTCGGCAGAACGCGTCGCGCGCCGCC
>JAFAWI010000244.1 GCA_019241915.1 Alphaproteobacteria bacterium | reverse complement strand
TGGCAATAAATGATACCGGGATTGATCTGCTTGAGCACGTCGTAGCCGAGGCCGAGGCGCTCGATCGTCCCGGGCGCCAGGTTCTCGGCAAACACATCGGCCTTTTTGACCAGCTCCTTGACCAGCTCGACGCCCTTTGGCGACTTGAGGTCGACGGTCGCCGATTTCTTGTTGGCGTTGAGGATCTTGAAATAGAAGGAGTCGTGGGCCTTGCCGCTGGCCGCAGCGATGCGCCGGCCGGGATCGCCCGATTTCGGGTTCTCGATCTTGACCACCTCGGCGCCGAGCCAGGCGAGCGCCTCGGTGCAGGTCGGCCCCGCCTCGAATTGCGTCAAGTCGACGACTTTCACACCGGCCAGGCACTGCAACGGCGCAAAGTTTCCGCTCATCGTCTCGCTCCCTTCTGATCCCCCAGGTGCGGCAAAATGCTCGCGCCAACGATAGCGCAGAAAAGGCCGCGGCGGAAACCGCTCATTCCCGCGAAAATCGCGGTGTTGCCATCCCCGAATGCGGGAGGAGCGGCGTCACCGCAAGGTTGGTGCGGCGGTGCGGATTGCGCATAGACTGACCGCGTGCCTGCAACGCTGATCCTGCCCTACCGCAACATCCTGCCGCGCATCGATCCGACGGCCTTCATTGCGCCTGGCGCGACCGTAATCGGCGACGTCGAGATCGGTGCGCACGCCAATGTCTGGTTCAACGTGGTGATCCGCGGCGACGACGCACCGATCCGCATCGGCGCTGGCGCCAACATCCAGGATGGGTCGGTGATCCATGTCAGCTACGATGGTTTCGGCAGCGGCGAGCGGGTGCCGACAATCGTCGGCGAGGGGGCCGTCGTCGCCCACATGGTGCTGCTGCACGGCTGCCGGCTCGAACCCGGTGCGTTTGTCGGGATGAAGGCCTGCGTCATGGACCGCGCCGTCGTCGAGGGCGGCGCGATGGTCGCGGCCGGGGCGCTGGTGGCGCCGCGCAAGGTGGTGAAGGTCGGCGAGTTGTGGTCGGGGACGCCGGCGCGCCTCGCGCGCCGGCTCAAGCCAGAGGAGCTCGATTACATGCGCTGGGTCCCGGACCACTATCGCCGGCTGGCCGAGGAATATCGCGGCTGTTGAACCGCGTTGGGCGCCTCACACCTCAAAAATGGTAGTTGAGGCCGAGCCGGATGATGTTGCCGTTGAATCGGACGCGGCTGGTCGAGGTGGCGTTGAAGTCGACCGTCGTGGTGCCGTTGAGAAACGCGCTGAACGGGGTGTTGCTGTAGGTCAGGCTGCCCAGCCGGTAGTAGAGGTATTCGGCTTTGAGGCTCCAGCGCTGGCCGAGCAGCCATTCGAGGCCGCCGCCGACAGTGAAGCCGGGGCTGGTCTTCGCGCTTTGCCCGGTGGCGCTGACGTCGGTCGAGCCGGTGTTGGGGGCCTCGGTCGCGGTCAGGTGCGTCGATGACGACACGTCGCCGATCGCCAGGCCGCCGGTCGCGTAGAGCCACCAGCTCGGCTGGAACATCACGCCAAAACGCGCGCGCACGGTGCTTAACCAGTTGAGCTGCTTGGTGGTGGCAAGCGAGGTGTTGACGACATCGGGGGCAAAGCCGGGCCGGGTGAAGCTGTTGTTGATCGTCGCCGACGAACTGCCGGACTGGCCGTCGATATCGGCTTCCACCCCGGCCATCCACATCTGCCCGATCGGGAAATTGATACCGAGTTGGCCGCCGCCGATGAAACGCGTGCTGCCGACCGACGGGCTGCCGCTCGCGCCTCGGGTCGCGGTGGGGCCATAGGTCTGGCCCTCCGGCGTGAGAAACGAGTTGTCAAAGGTCAGCGCCGTCGAAACGCTGGTTGTCGAATCGCCGACATTGGCGCCGCCGTTGACCCCGACGTAGAACCCCGACCACAGCGCGCTGGATGGTGTCGCCGGCGCCCCGAATTGCGCCCGGGCGAGACCGGAAAACGCGAGAGTCCCGCAGGCCAACGCCGCCACTGCAGCGGCCGCCAAAACAGGCTGCTTCATTGCATCCCCCCACCCCTCGCTGAGGCGCCGCCCGGCGCACGTCAATTCTAGCGCAACAGCAGCGGCGGAACAGACGGTATTAAACCGAAACTAGAGCAGATCGGGTTAGCGCCGGCGCGGTCCGCGCGGCTTCCGGAACAGCCCGAAGCCCATCATTACGACGCCAAGCGCGCCGATCGCGCCCGATACGGTACCCACGGACTGCATCATTGCGGCGGGATCGTTTGAGCGGGGCGCCATCCCTGTCATGTAGAAGAAGAACCCCAGCGCGAGCACGATCATCCCCGCACCGGTAGCCACCACCCGGACATTCATCCGCGCCCCCTGGTATCTTCGCTCTACCGTATTCGGCGGCGGCAGCGACTAAGTTCGTCAGGCCGGCTTGACCAACAGGCGCGGGCCTTGGTCCACCCGGTGCAGCATGGGCTTAAACGGCCGGTCGCGGAAGAACTCGTCGGTCGCCTGGCGGGCGCCGCGGCACCAGCCGTAATCGTCGATAATGACGACGCCGTGCGGCGCGACCCGGTCGTACAGGTGATTGAGCTCGTGCAGTGTCGACTTGTACCAGTCGGTATCGAGCCGCAATACCGCGATCTGCGCCGGCGCGCGTGCCGGGATGCTGTCCAGCACGTCGCCCTTGACGAAATGCATCAGTTCCTCCGGATAGCCGGTGAGCCCCATGTTCTCGCGCACCGCTTCTTCCGAGCCGCCGAACCCCATCATCTGTTTGTCCTTGGTGATCCGCTTCCAGATCGGCTTCATCGCCCGGCCGTCATAATCGATGTCGACGTCGTCGGGCTCGGTCATGCCGGCGAAGGTGTCATAGAGGTAGAGCGCTCGGCTGGTATCGCCCCAATGAAGCAGGGCGGCGGCGATCAGCATCATCGATCCGCCGCGCCAGACGCCGCATTCAACAATGTCGCCGGGGATCTTGTTCTGCGTAACGTAGCGCACCGCTTGAAACAGCGCGTAGGTCGCGTCCAACCCGTCGCTGCCGGTCATCGTGTAGGGCGCAATCCGGCGGACGATCGCGATGTAGGCCGCATCGTCAGCGTTGTCCGGCGAGATGTCCTTGTAGGATTTTACCTGTCCGGCCATCGCTCTGCCCTTGCTCTCGCCGTCGCCGCGCCGGCGGGTCTTTGTCAGCAATCCGCGCGCACCGTGACGTAGCTTCCGGGTGCGTCCTCGATCGGCCGGAGCTTGCCGGCGCCGGGTTGCCGCGCGGGCACGTCGCCGCCGCCGTACTGCGACACCCAATCCGCCCACATCGGCCACCACGAGCCGTCGTGCTGCTGCGCCCCGGCGAGCCAGTCGTCGGGGGAGGACGGGTTTTTGTCGTTGGTCCAGTGTCCGTATTTGCTGCCCGGCGGATTGACCACGCCGGCGATATGGCCCGAGGCGGACAGCACGAACCTCGCCGACCCGGCATAAAGCTGCGTCGCCGCATAGGTCGAGCGCCAAGGCGCGATATGATCCTCACGGGTTGACAGCATAAAGGCGGGCGTTTTGACCTTGCGCAGGTCGAGCTTGACGCCGCCGAGGACGATCCCGCCCGGCTGCGACAGCAGGTTCTGCTGGTACATCTTGCGCAGGTAGAAGCTGTGCATCGCCGCCGGCATGCGGGTCGAGTCGGCGTTCCAATACAACAGGTCGAACGGCAGTGGTTGTTTGCCCAAGAGATAGTTGTTGACGACGAACGACCAGATTAAATCGTTGGCGCGCAGCATGTTGAAGGTCGTGTGCATGTCCCGCGCGTCGAGATAGCCTTTCTCCGCCATGCGCTCCTCGAGCGCGTGCAACTGCTCTTCATCGATAAAGACCGACAACTCGCCCGCCTCGGCGAAATCGACCATCGTCACAAAGAAGGTCGCGCTCTTGATCCGCCGATCGCGCTTCGCGGTCATATAGGCCAGCGTCGCCGACAGCAGTGTGCCGCCGAGGCAGTAGCCGATGACGTTGGCCTCTCTTTCGCCCGTCGCCTGTTCCATCGCACCGAGCGCGGCGAGCGGCCCTTCCCTCATGTAGTCCTCGAAGCTCTTGCCGCTGAGCCGCTCGTCGGGATTGACCCACGAGATCACGAAGACGGTATGCCCTTGGCTTACCGCCCAGCGGATGAACGAGTTCTCGGGGCGCAGGTCGAGGATGTAGAACTTGTTGATCCAGGGCGGGACAATCAGCAGCGGCCGGCGGTGCACGGTCTCGGTCGTGGGTGCGTACTGGATCAGCTGAATGAGGTCGTTCTGGTAGACGACCTTGCCCGGGGTCGTCGCAATATTGCCGCCGATCTTGAACGCGGCCATGTCGGTCATGCTGACCGCGACCCTGCCTTTGCCGCGCTCCAGGTCGTCAAGCAGGTTTTGCAGCCCGTTGACTAGGTTCTCGCCGCGGCTCTCGAGCGTGGCGCGCAGCACCTGCGGGTTGGTCAGCACGTAATTCGACGGCGCCATCGCGTCGATGAACTGCCGGGTATAGAAATCGACCTTGCGCCCGGTATGGTCGTCGAGCCCGCCGACATCCTTGACCGCGCTCTGGATGTATCTTGTGGTCAGCAGATAGCTCTGCTTGATGAAGTCGAATACCGCGTTGTCGCTCCACGCCCGGTCGCGAAAGCGGCGGTCGTCCGGACCGGCTTCCACCAACGGTTCGGCGGGCCGGCCCATCAGCCGCTCGGTGGTGCGCTGCCACAGCGTCAGGTAATCGTTCCACAGCGCGATCTGCGCCTGCACGAGCCGGTTGGGGTCGGCCATCATCCGCGCGGTCAGCGCGAAGAACGCGGCGCCGATCGCCATGGGGTCGCCGATGCCGGCCGCCCCCATGCCCGCTTGTTGGCGCGCCAGAAAGTCGCGGACGAGACGCTGGCTGCGCGCCGCGATCTCGGCCATGCGCCGCGACAAATCCGCTGTGTCGGCCGCCGCCTCGGGGCTCACTGCTCGGCTGCCGCTGCTAGCCTCGCTCATAGGTTGGCCGGCCTCCCGACCGCGTGCCGCGTCACGCCGCGTTGGGATCAAATGTAGTGACGTGCGCTGCGCGATCTAATACACCAGCAACCCAATTGTGAAGCCGTCCCCCTGCGCGCCGCGCCTCGTCGGCGAGCGGGACCGGCGTGGTAGCCGGGGATCTGGGACCCTCGCCGATGATGGTGCGGAAAATCCGCGGTCGCTCGCGCGGTCGAGCAATCTGCATCGGTCTTGTGCTGACCGCAGCGTTGTCGGGCTGCGACCGGGCGGTCGAATTCGGCCGCTCGGTCAGCGGGATGAACAAGAACGACCCCGATCCGGCGACCGCGCCGTTTACGGCGAATCTCGACCAGGCGCAAAGCGGCGCCTACCCAAACCTTGCGAGCGTGCCGCCGCCGCCGACCGTCGCGACGACGGCCGCTGAGCGGCTAAAATTGACCGAGACCCTGACCAAGGAGCGAACGAGCGCCGAGGCCAAGGACGCCGGCGGGAATTCCGGCATGCCGGCGAGCGGCCCGGTGCCCCCGCCGCCGCCGGTCCCGGAATCGATCGCGGCGCCCGAATTGGCTGGGCTGCCGCCGCCGGAAAAGCCGGCCACGCCGATACCGCCGCTGCGCAAGATGGACGAGCCGCCGGCGCCACAGCCGCAGGAAAGCTCGCTGCAAATCCCCGAGATCGCGAATAAGCCGGGGGTCGAACGGTCGCGCGCGGCGCCGCCGCCGGGGCAACCCTCGGCGATGCCGCGTCCATCGGCCTCGGAAACGCCGGAGACGAGCCCGCGGGCAATGGCGCCGCAGCCGGCGCCGGCGTCGGCGGAGTTGCCCCCGCCACCGCGGATCGGCGGACCGCCGCCAAAGCTGCCGCCGACCGCCACGACCGTTGCGTCGCTCGACATCCCGCCGAGCGCCATCGCGCTCGACAACGCCGAGCAGGCGCGGCTCACCGAGGCCGTGGCGCGCTACCAGGCGAAACCGAGCACCGTACGGGTCGTCGCCTATGCCGCGCCCGGTGTCGGCAGCGCCGAACAGCTCAACGCGTTCCGCCTCGCGCTCGACCGCGCGCAGGACGTCGCCAAGCAATTGAGCGCCGCGGGCATTCCCGTCAAACAGATCCAGACCGAGGCGGCGCCGGCCACCCCGGCGGCGCCGCCGGGCCGGATCGAGGTGCAGCTGCTGCAGTGACGTGAAGGACGGTCCCAGAATGGAATCGAAACCGCCGTTAAACATCGCCGTCGCCGGCCTCGGCACGGTCGGCGCCGGGACGTTGCAGTTGCTCGAACGCCAGGCCGAGCGCCTGGCGCTGCGCGCGGGCCGCCGCATCGCCGTCGTCGCGGTCTCGGCGCGCGATCGCGCGCGCGACCGCGGCGCCGACCTCGGGCGAATGCGCTGGGTCGACGACGCAACCGCGCTCGCCGCGCTGCCCGATGTCGACGTCGTCGTCGAGCTGATCGGCGGCGCCGACGGTGTCGGCCGCGGGGTAGTCGAGGCGGCGCTCGCCGCCGGCAAGCACGTCGTCACCGCCAACAAGGCGCTGATGGCCGAGCACGGCACCGCCCTCGCCGAGCTGGCCGAGCGACGCGGGGTCGGTCTCGGTTTCGAGGCCGCGGTGGCCGGCGGCATCCCGATCATCAAGACACTGCGGGAGGGATTGGCCGGCAACCGGGTCAGCCGCATCTACGGCATCCTCAACGGCACGACCAACTACATCCTGACCACGATGCGCGAGACCGGCCGCGACTTTGCCGAGGTGCTCGCCGAGGCGCAGCGTCTCGGCTACGCCGAGGCTGATCCCAGCTTCGACATCGACGGCGTCGACGCCTCGCACAAGCTGGCGATCCTCGCCAGCGTGGCGTTCGGCCGCCCGGTCGATCTTGCCGGCGTCTATTGCGAAGGCATCCGCCATGTCTCGAAGCTCGACATCGATTTCGCCGAGGAATTGGGCTATCGGATCAAGCTGCTCGGCATCGCGCGGGTGACCGATCACGGGCTCGAGCAGCGTGTGCATCCCTGCATGGTGCGGCACGAGACGCCGATCGCCGCGGTCGAAGGCGTGTTCAACGGCATCGTCGCCGAGGGCGATTTTGTCGGCCAGCTGATGCTGGAGGGGCGCGGTGCCGGTGCGCATCCGACCGCCTCGGCGGTGGTCGCCGATCTGGTCGATATCGCCACCGGGCGGCTTCCGGCGGCGTTCGGCGTACCGGCAGCGGCGCTCGACCCGTTGCCCGGCGCCGCGATGGAGCGTCACCGGGGCGCCTATTACATCCGGCTGATGGTGCTCGACCAGCCGGGCGTCATCGCCGACATCGCCGCCGCGTTGCGCGACCAGCAGGTATCGATGGAATCGATGATCCAGCGCGGACGGGCGCCGGACGAGGCGGTGCCGATCGTGCTGACCACGCACGATACGGTCGAAGCCGCGATGCAACAGGCGCTCGCCGCGATCGGCCGGCTGTCGACAGTCGTCGAGCCGCCGCGGATGATCCGCATCGAAGACCTATAAATAAACCACGGAGACCACGGAGAACACGGAGGGCGGGATTGAGCCTCTCTCACGGCGGCGATCTCACCGACAGGTGATCGGCTTGGCGATTGAGGTTCACCGGCATCTCGGGCCGGGGCTGCTGGAGTCAGCATACGAGGAATGCTTATCTTTCGAGCTGGCTCGTTGCGCGATCGTCTATCGTCGGCAAGTCGCGCTGCCGATCATATATAAGGATGTTCGCCTCGATTGCGGGTACCGGATGGATCTGGTCATCGAGAACCAGCTCATTATCGAGATCAAAGCCGTCGAGCGACTGATGCCGATCCATGATGCCCAGATGCTCACCTATCTTCGCCTCAGCGGCCTGCGTATCGGGTTGCTGATGAACTTCAATGACGTGACGCTGAGGGCTGGGCTGCGACGGATCGTGCTGTGAATCGGAACTCCTCTCTGTTCTCCGTGTCTCTGTGGTTCATTTTCTTTTTCGTGGGGTCTTCGACCCGCCTGAAAAACAAGTGAGGGAGGAAACCGTGCCGGAAGCGCCAAAGATGGATCGCAACCTCGCGCTTGAGGCGGTCCGTGTCACCGAAATCGCGGCGCTTAGCGCCTCGCGGCTGATGGGCCGCGGCGACGAGAAGGCGGCCGACCAGGCGGCGGTCGATGCAATGCGGCAGGGTCTCAACGGCCTCACGATCGACGGCACCGTGGTGATCGGCGAGGGCGAGCGCGACGAGGCGCCGATGCTTTATATCGGCGAGAGGGTCGGCACCGGTCAGGGCCCCAAGATCGACATCGCGCTCGATCCGCTTGAAGGCACCACGATCACCGCCAAGGGCGGCGCCAATGCGCTCGCGGTGCTGGCGATGGCGGACGCGGGCGGCTTCCTCAATGCGCCCGATGTCTACATGGAAAAGATCGCGGTCGGCGGCGGCCTGCCCGTCGGCGTGGTCGATCTCGACGAGGAGCCGGCGGCCAATCTCAAAAACCTCGCCCAGGCCAAGAAGACCGACATCGCCGATCTCGTCGTCTGCATCCTCGACCGGCCGCGCCACAGCGAGCTGATCGCCAAGGTGCGCGCCGCCGGCGCGCGGATCATGTTGATCGGCGATGGCGACGTCAGCGGCGTTATGGCGACCTCGGATCCCGAGACCGGCATCGACATCTACATGGGTTCGGGTGGCGCGCCGGAAGGCGTTCTGGCCGCGGCGGCGCTGCGCTGCATCGGCGGCCAGATGCAGGGCAAGCTGCTGTTCCGCAACGATGACGAGCGCGGCCGCGCGCACCGTCTCGGCATCACCGACCTCGACCGCAAATACGGCCTCTTGGACCTCGCTCACGGCGATGTGATGTTCGCTGCGACCGGCGTCACCAACGGCACGATGCTGCGCGGCGTGCGCCGCTTTGCCGGCGGCGCCACGACGCATTCCGTCGTGATGCGCTCGCGCACTGGCACGGTCCGTTACATCGAGGCCAGGCACGACCTCTCGCGCAAGGAAAGCTTCGCCCGCTTCGCCACTTAGTTTCGGCCTTTGGAGTGGCCGATTCCTCCCCTGCATTGCGGGGGCAGGGGGACCATGCCCAGCATGGTGGAGGGGGGATCGGAGACGCGTGCGCCAACCAGAACGGTCGAGGGATCTCACATAGCGGAGTTAGCCGGAGGGCTGGTCATTGATTATTCGCGATATTGGATTTGAGATAATCCTCGACGTTCCTGAACAAAAAGAGTACAAAAACCATTGCCGTCTCCGACCCACTCTTCTGTTGATTCTCTGCAGATAACAGGAAAAACGGGAGACCGATTCGCCGCTCGCGCCAGGAGCGCGCCATGCCATGACCGGGTTTGCCGTCGTCATCCCTACCGTTCGCATCGGGGCTGGGGATGGCGCCGAAGCTGCGCTAGTTCAGACGGGCTGGGGTCTGAGCGGGGCGGGGTGCGCGGTGGGGGACGAAGCGGCATTTCTCGGCGTCGAGCGCTCGGCGAGCGGCCGGCGCTGGCGCCTGCGCGGCATTGCCGACGATGCGAGCGCGGCGGCGCTGACGGCGCAGCTTGCGCTGCCCGAGATACTCGCGCGCCTGCTGACCCAGCGCGGGGTCGGCCTCGAAGAAGCGGCGCGTTTCCTTAGCCCGCGGTTGCGCGACCAGTTGCCCGACCCGGCGCACCTGAAGGACATGGACCGCGCTGTCGACAGGCTGGTCGGTGCGATCCGCGACCGCGAGAAGATTGTCGTTTTTGGCGATTACGACGTCGATGGCGCGACCTCGGCGGCGCTGCTGCTGCGGTTCCTTGCCGCTGTCGGGGCCGCGGGCGACCTTTACGTGCCCGACCGGCTGCGCGAGGGATACGGGCCCAACGCCGCCGCGCTGCTGCGTCTCAAGGAGCGGGGCGCCGGCCTCGTCGTCTGTGTCGATTGCGGCACGACGGCGCACGATGCGCTCGGCGCGGCAAAGGCCGCCGGTCTCGACCTCATCGTCATCGACCATCACGTCGCCGAGCCGCTGTTGCCGACGGCGGTCGCGGTCGTCAATCCGAACCGGCTCGACGAAGCCAGCACGCACGGCCATCTCGCTGCGGTCGGCGTCGCGTTTCTGCTGGTCGTCGGGGCCAACCGCGCGCTGCGCGACGCCGGATGGTATGCGAGCCGGCCCGAACCCGACCTGATGCAATGGCTCGACCTCGTTGCGCTCGGCACCGTGTGCGATGTGGTGCCACTCACCGGGCTCAACCGGGCCCTGGTCTCGCAAGGGCTGAAGATCGCGCAGCGGGGCGCCAATCCCGGCATTGCCGCACTGGCGGCGCTCGGCGCGGCGCCGGGGCGGCCGCCGGCGATCGACGCCTATCAGCTGGGTTTCATCCTGGGCCCACGGGTCAATGCCGGCGGGCGGGTCGGCGCCGCCGAGCTCGGCGCCCGGCTGCTGTCGACCGACGATGCCGCACTCGCGGCCGAATGGGCGCAGAACCTCGACGCCTACAACAAGGAGCGCCGCGAGATCGAGCGCGCCACGCTCGACGCGGCGATCGAGCTGGTCGAGCGCCAGAACAATTCGTCCGCTGCGCTGGTCTTCGCCGCCGCGGAAGGCTGGCATCCCGGCGTCATCGGCATCGTCGCGGCGCGGCTCAAGGAGCGCTACGGCCGGCCCGCGGTGGTTGTCGCGCTTGGCGACGGGGTCGGCAAGGGCTCCGGCCGCTCGGTGCCCGGCCTGGCGCTGGGCGCCGCGGTGATCGCCGCGCGCCAGCAGGGCCTGCTGATGGCCGGCGGCGGGCATGCGATGGCGGCCGGTTTCACGGTCGCCGCCGACCGCTTGGTCGAGCTGCAGGCGTTCCTCGCCGCGCGGCTGCAGGCCGGGATCGACGCGGCGGGGCTGGTGCCGGAATTGGCGATCGATGCGGCGCTCGGCGTCGAGGCCGCGCAGGGCGGTCTGCTCGCCCAGCTCGACGCGCTGGCGCCGTTCGGCTCGGCCAATCCCGAGCCCCGTTTCGCGTTTCCCATGGTGCGCGCGACCTATGTCGAGCCGGTTGGCACCGGCCATTTGCGGCTGCGTCTGACCGACGCGTTGGCCAATGGCTCGGGCGTCGGCGGCACGCTCGGCGCGATCGCCTTTCGCGCCGCCGACACGCCGCTCGGCCGGCTGATCGCCGAAGCCAAGGGCCGCGCGCTGCATGTCGCGGGTCATCTGCGCCGCGACACCTGGCGCGGCGGAGATGCGGTACAATTGGTGCTCGACGACGCGGCGACGGCAGAGATTGTTCATGGTTGAGCAGACCGAAATCCCGGAGCAGGCGCACCACCACCACCATCATCTCGGTCACGAGCCGCACGTCAGCGAAGGGTTTCGCCGGTTTTCGGCAGTTTATGTCGGCGTCGTTGCGATGCTGCTGGCGATCTCCTCGCTCGGCGGCGGCAAGGCGACCAAGGAGATGCTCGCCGCCAGCATCCGCGTCTCCGACACCTACGCTTTTGCCCAAGCCAAGTACTTCCGCCAGACCGCGTACGAGCTGGCGGCCGATCAGATGGAGGCCGACATTGCTGCGCTGCCGACGATACCCGATGCCGCGAAGGCGAAGATGAACGGCAACATCGAGCGCTACCGCAAATCGGCCGCGCGCTATGCCAGCGACCCTGCGACCGGCGAGGGGCGCCAGGAATTGCTGGCGAAGGCCAAGGAATGGGAAGAGGTGCGCGACCGGGCCGAGGCGCAGGACCCCAATTTCCAGTTCGCCAACGCGCTGTTCCAGATCGCGATCGTGCTCGCCTCGGTGGCGATCGCCGGCACCTCGCGGCCGTTGCTCGGGCTCAGCATCGGCAGCGCCGCCATCGCCACGCTGCTCGCGATCAACGGCTTCTTCCTGCTCGTCCCGTTGCCGGTCGGCTAGCGGCTTGGCGTCCCGATCGCGATCCTCGATCAGTCGCCCGGCGCCGCGGCGATGCCGTCGAGCTCGGCGAGGGTGCGGCCGCGAGTTTCCGGCAGCATCAGCAGCATCACGATCATTACGCCGAACGCGAGCGAGCTGAAGATCGCGATCACCGCGCCGAGCGGCATGCCTTCGCTGACGAACCCGACCATGGTCGGAAAAAACGAGCCGATCGCCCGCCCGGCGTTGTAACAGAAGCCCTGCCCGGTGCCGCGCACCGCGGTCGG
>JAFAWI010000233.1 GCA_019241915.1 Alphaproteobacteria bacterium | reverse complement strand
GTCGGCTCGTTGTCGGTGAAGAACTGGTGGTGCGCCAGCGTGTGCCGCTTGTAAATGCCCATAAAGCCCGGCACCGGCCGGTGCAGCAGAAAGCGGTGGAGCGCCCATTCGAACAGGTTGCAGCCGAGGAACGTGGCCGGGACGACGAGCCATTCGGCAAGAGTCGGCCGATACATATGGCCCGCGGCGTAGCAGATCGTCATGACGCCGATCAGGGCGATCACAACGACATGCGCCAGCCCCGAGTACCATGGCGAGATGCGGGCGCGGTAGTCGATGCGGAACGCTTGCTGACGCGGCGTCATCATCTGGCGGCGCTCCCCGGAAAGCACACTCATGTCAAATATAGGCGCGGCGCCGCGGCGCGGAAAGCGGTACGCGGCGTGGAACCCGGCGAACCGGTCGCCGTTCAACGACGAATCGAAACCGGGAGCGGCGCCGCCATGTCGATCATCGACACGTTGAAGAAAACGGTGAGGGGCAAACAAGCTGACGCGCAAGACAACGACATTCTCGACACGCTCAAGCAGGAGCACGACGACGTGGCCGAGTTGCTCGACCAACTGGTCGAAAGCACGAGCGCGGCGCAGCGCAAAAAGCTGCTTACCTCGATCAAGGTGGCGCTCGTGCCGCACCTGCGCGCCGAGGAGAAGGTGGTGTACGATGCCGTGCTGGCGCTCAAAGGCAAGGAGCGGCAGACGCACGGCGAGGAAGGCTACATGGAGCACGCGCTCGGCGATAAAATGCTGGCGCAGCTTGGCAAGATCGGCAACGCGATGTCTCCGGAATTCTCCGCCGCTGCCAAAGTGCTGAAAGAGCTGGTCGAGCACCATGTCGAGGAGGAGGAAAAGAACATCTGGTCCGATGTCGAGGCGGCGTTCTCCGACGAGGACCGCATCGCGATGAACAAGAAGTTCCTCGCCGCCAAAAAGCGGGTGCGGGTTCCGGCCTAGCTGTTCTCTGCGGCGCCGTCCTCGGCCCGCTCCTCGGTCTCGACGCGGTAACTTCCGTTCAGCCAGCGGCCGAGATCGACGGCGCGGCAGCGTGGCGAACAGAACGGCCGGTGCGCCGGCGCCGCTCGCTTGCCGCAAATCGGGCAACGCTGCCTTTGCGCGGGCCGCGCCGGGTGTGCGTCGTCGTTCGGGTTCATGGCGGCGATATGGGTTCAGGACGGCGCGATGTCAAAACCGTCGGTGCCGGCGGCGACGATGATCTCGACGCGCCGGCCGAGGCGGGTTTCGAGGACCCGCAGAGCACTCGCCGCCGGGCCGCGGAGCGCCGCCGCGACGGTTTGCGGAACGCTCAGCCGCCAGCGCGCCGCCGGGTTGGCGCGGGCCTCGTGCTGCAGCCGGCGCAGGGCTTCATGGGCCAGCGCCACCGGCCGCTTCGTGCGGCTCGCCGGTTCGAGGAGCGCATCGGCAAGCGGGCGCCCGCGGCGCGGGCGCAGCACTTCGAGATAGCCGAGCCGCGTCCAGCCTAGGATTTCGGGCTTGGCGGGATCGTCGGCAAGCGCCACTGCCAGCGCTTGCCGTACCTGCTCGCGTGCGCCCCGACGATCGAGACCGACAAAGTCGACCACCACCGCGCCGCCGATATTGCGCAACCGCAACTGGCGCGCGATTCCGCGCGCGGCCGCCCGGTTCGCGGCGAGCGCGGCGCGCTCGGGCAAACCGCGCTCGGGCGTGCCGGTGTCGATATCGATCAGCGTCCCGGCGCGGGTTTCCTCGATGTGGATGGTGCCGCCGGCGGGCAGGGCGAGGCTGGACGCGAGCGCCGCCTCGAATGCCGTATCGACATCGACAGGCCAGCCGGCCGGCGCACATCGGATGATGTCGACGCCGTCGAAGACGCCATGCAGCTCGGCAAGAACAGCAGCATCGTCGGCGATAAGGTGCTCGGGCCGCCGCGGCAACCGCAGCGCGAGCGCGGCCGCCAAGCCGGGGGGCGGCGAGAGCTGCGCTGCTGGCGCGATGCCGGCTGGCACCGGTAGCGGCGGTGACAGCGTGGCGGTGAGGCGCGGCGCCTTGTCCTGCCAAGCCTCCCGCCGTACCTCGACCACCAGCGCCACGCCCTCTTCCGCCTTGACCCCGGCGGGGATGTCGCGCAGCGGCAGAAACGCCGGCCGCTCGTCGCCGATATCGACGAGCGCAGCGTCGAGCGCGCGCACCACCCGCACGACCCGGCCGAGGTGCCGGCTGCCTGGCGGCTTGCTGTCGCCGCGCTCGACATAGAGCTCCACCGCCTCGTCCCGCTCGACCCAGGCGGCGCGCCATTCGCCGGGTCCGGCCGCTATCAGCAGTTCGGCCATCGGTAGCCGAGCCCTTGCAGCAGCTGCGCGGTCTCGTAGAGCGGCAACCCGACGACGTTCGAGTAAGAACCCTGCATCCACGGCACCAGCGCCGCGGCAAGACCCTGGATCGCGTAACCGCCGGCCTTGCCGCGCCATTCGCCCGCGGCGAGGTACGCGTCAAGTTCGGTCTCCGCCAGGCGCTTGACCGCGACCTGGCTGAGCACGCGGCGCACCGCCGTGCGCCCGTCGGGCGCGATCGCGACGATGCCGCCGTAAATGCGGTGCCGTCGGCCCGACAACAATTGCAGGAACCGCCGCGCCGCCGCTTCGTCCTCGGGCTTGCCCAGGATACGCCGGCCGCAGGCGACGGCGGTGTCGGCGGCGAGGATAAAGGCACCCGGATGGCGCGGCCGCACCGCCTCGGCTTTCGCGCGGGCAAGCCGCATCACATGCACCGCCGGAAGCTCGCGCGGCAACGGCGTCTCATCGATTTCGGCGGGGTCGACGGCATCGGGCTCAATGCCGATCTGGCGCAGCAGGTCGAGCCGGCGCGGCGAGGCCGAAGCGAGCACCAGTTTCGCCATGACCCGAGCCGGCATTAGGCACGCAAGTGGAGCACGCAGATCAGCGTGAACAGGCGGCGCGCCGTGTCATGATCGACGGAGACCTTGTCGGCCAGCCGCTCGGTCAGCAGGGCCGAGCCCTCGTTGTGCAACGCGCGACGGCCCGCGTCGATCGCCTCGACCTGCGACAGGTTCTGCCGGCGTACCGCGTCGTAGTAGCTCTCGCAGACAACGAAGTAATCCTTGACGATACGGCGGAACGGACCGAGCCCCATCTGGATGGTCTGCGCGGCGCCGTCGGCGCCGGTGACCTCGATCAGCAGCCGGTTCTCCTCAACCGCCAGGTGCAGGGCGAATGGCCCTGAATGGCCTGAGACCGGCGCGAAGCTGTTCTCATGCAGCAGGTCGGCAATGGCTGCGGCGCGTTCGCTCTCGATCTCCGGGCTGCGCCGCACCACGCTGCGCTCGTCGAGCGTGATCGAGGCAATCCGATGCGCGGTCATGCGGTCGGGCGCCGGTTGAGCCGGATCGCCAGCGACAAGGCGTGCGCGTCGAGGCCTTCCGCCTCGGCCAGGCGGATAGCGGCCGGCGCCAGCGCCGCCAGCGCGGCGGCGTCGCAACCGACCAGCGTGGTGCGCTTCATAAAGTCGAATACGCTGAGGCCTGATGCGAAGCGGGCGCTCCGCGCCGTCGGCAGCACGTGGTTGGGCCCCGCGATATAATCGCCGATGGCTTCCGGCGCATGCCGGCCGAGAAAGATCGCCCCGGCGTGGTTGACCCGATGGGCGAACGCCTCCGGCTGGTCGAGCGCCAGTTCGAGGTGCTCGGGCGCCACCCGATCGACAATCGCGGCGGCCTCGTCCCAATCGCGTACGACGATGAGGGCGCCGTTGCGCTCCCAGCTCTCGCGCGCGATGTCCGCACGCGGCAATACCGTTAGGTGGTCTTCGACCGCTTGCTCGACCTGTCGCGCAAAGCCGGCATCGTCGGTCACCAACAGCGCCTGCGCCGAGACGTCGTGCTCGGCCTGCGACAAGAGGTCGGCGGCGATCCAAGACGGATCGTTCGCGGCGTCGGCGGCAACGAGAATTTCCGACGGGCCGGCGACCATGTCGATGCCGACGCGGCCAAAGACGCGCCGTTTCGCGGCGGCGACAAAGGCGTTGCCGGGGCCCACGATTTTGTCGACCGGCGCGACAGTCGCGGTGCCGTAGGCCAGCGCCGCCACCGCCTGGGCGCCGCCAATACGGTAGATCTCGTCGATGCCGACAAGCTGCGCCGCGGCCATGACGAGCGGGTTGAGGACACCTTCCGGCGCCGGCACCGCCATGACCAAGCGCGCGACACCGGCGACTTTGGCCGGGATCGCGTTCATCAGCACCGATGACGGATAGGCCGCGGTACCGCCGGGCACGTAGAGGCCGGCGCTCGCCAGCGGCAGCCAGCGCATGCCGAGGCGCACACCGACGTCATCCGTGTAATCGAGCGATTGCGGACGCTGTTTCTCGTGAAAGTTGGTGATGCGTGTCGCCGCGACGCGCAATGCCGCGACGCTTTCCGCGGGCGCGCGGGAGGCAGCGTCGGCGACCTCCTCCGGCGACAGGCGGAGCTGTGCCGCGGATAGCGTCACCCGGTCAAATCGCGCCGTGTGCTCGATCAGCGCCGCATTGCCGCGCTCGATCACGTCGCCGACAATGGCGGCAACCGCGGCGTCGACATCGGCGTCGGTTTCGCGCTTTGCTGCGAGCAGCGCCGCGAAGCGCGCCTCGAAGTCGCGGTCGCCGGTCGCTAGCCTGGCCGGCACGCTATACCACCGCCGCCGTGCCGGGCTTGACGGCGGCGGCGGCCTCGCGCAACGCGCCGATCCAGTGGCCGACCTCTTCGGGCCGCGTCTTCAGCGCCGGGCGGTTGACGATGAGGCGCGAAGTGATGTCGGCGATGTGCTCGACCTCGACAAGGCCGTTGGCCTTTAACGTCGTCCCGGTCTGCACCAGATCGACGATATGGCGGCAGAGGCCGAGCAATGGCGCCAACTCGATCGCGCCATTCAATTTGATGCATTCGGCCTGGACGCCGCGCGCCGCGAAATGCCGGCGGGTGATCTCCGGGTATTTGGTGGCGACGCGCAGATGGCTCCAGCTGCGCGGGTCTTCCTGGGCGGCCCAATCGGCGGGCGAGGCGACCGCCATACGGCAATGG
>JAFAWI010000579.1 GCA_019241915.1 Alphaproteobacteria bacterium | reverse complement strand
ACTGGCTGTTCACCACACACACGACCGAGCGCTCCGCCGCGGAGCTGTTGTTGTTCCTGCACGGCGGCATGACGGTGAACCGGCTCGCGCCGCGCGTCGCTCACGACTTTGCGGGGCGCAACGCATGATGGGCCTACCCATAGCGTTCGCCGAACCGCTGCTGCTGCTCGGCCTGCTCAGCCTGCCGGTGCTGTGGTGGCTGCTGCGCTTGATGCCGCCGCGGCCGCGGCAATTGTATTTCCCGCCGACCCGGCTGTTGTTCGACATCACGCCGAAAGAGGAGACGCCGGCGCGGACGCCATGGTGGCTGACGCTGCTGCGGCTGCTCGCAGCGGCGCTGGTGATCCTGGCTGCGGCCGGGCCGATCCTCAATCCGGGGATCGGCGCCGCGCAGTCGAACGGGCCGCTGGTGCTGCTGATCGACGACGGCTGGAGCGCGGCGGCGAGCTGGGATGTGCGGATCAAGACCGCCGACGAGCTGATCGCGAAAGCCGAAAGCGACCGCCGCGCGGTGGCGCTGGTGCCGCTCTCGGAGCCGGCCCGCGACGTCACGCTGATGCCGGCCGGTACCGCGCGCGTCGCGCTGCGCCAGCTTGCGCCAAAACCTTACGCCGTCGAGCGCGTCGACACGCTCGGCACGCTGGCGCGTTTTCTCGAGCCGCACGGCGACGCCGACATCGTCTGGATCTCCGACGGCGTCGATGCCGGCCGCGGCGATGAATTCGTGAAGAAGCTCGGCGAAACGGTCGGCGGCCGTTCGCTGACGATCTTCGATTCCGGCGCGCCGGCGCCGCATGCGCTGGCAGGCGCCGAGAACGCCGCCGCGCGCATGACGGTCAAGGTGCTGCGCGCCACCCCAGGCTTGCCGGAGACCGGCGTGGTGCGCGCGCTTGATCAGCGCGGCTCGCCGATCGGAGATGCGCACTTCACATTCGGCGCAAGCGACCGCGCGACCGATGCGGCGTTCGACTTGCCCGTCGAGCTGCGCAACGACGCCTCGCGGCTCGAAATTGCCAACGAGCGCTCGGCCGGCGCGGTGCAGCTGCTCGACAAGCGCTGGCGCCGGCGCGCGATCGGCGTCGTGACCGGCGCGACCTCCGACACCGCGCAGCCGCTGCTGGCTTCAACATTCTACCTATCGCGCGCGCTGTCGCCGTTCGCCGACATAAGGCTCGGCGACCGCGGCGCGCCGGCGACTGTGATCGCGCAGTTCCTCGACCAGAAGCTGCCGATGATCATCCTCGCCGATGTCGGGACGCTGTCACCGGAATTGCGCGAGCGGCTCAATGCCTGGATCGACCAGGGCGGCGTGCTGGTGCGCTTCGCCGGCCCGCGGCTTGCGGCCAGCGAGGACGACGACCTCGTGCCGGTGAAGCTGCGCAAGGGCGACCGCAATCTCGGTGGCAGTCTGACCTGGGAAAAGCCGCAGCGGCTGAGCGGTTTCGCCGGCGACGGCCCGTTCGCAGGCCTCGAGATTCCGCAGGACGTCACGGTCTCGCGCCAGGTGCTTGCCGAGCCGGACGCGACGCTGACCGCGCGCAGCTGGGCGACACTCGCCGACGGCACGCCGCTCGTGACCGGCGAACGCCGCGGCAAGGGAATTCTCACCTTGTTCCACGTCAGCGCCGATACGCGTTGGTCGGACCTGCCGCTGTCGGGCACATTCGTCGAGATGCTGAAGCGGCTCGTTGACCTCTCGGGCTACACCGCAAAGGCCGGCGCCGGCCCTGCCGCCGAGGCGACCGCTGAGACGGTCGCGCCGACGCGCACGCTCGACGGATTTGGCCTGCTCGGGCCGCCGCCATCAACGGCAAAGCCGGTGCGCGCCGACTATAGCGAGCGGGCGACGGCGGAGCATCCGCCGGGACTCTACGGCCCGGCCGAAGGCCCGCTTGCCGTCAATGCCCTCGCAGCCTCCGAGACCATCGCCGCGCTCAACACCTCGGCGCTGCGCGCGCAGCGCGCGACCTACCAGAACGCCGAGCCACGCGACATCCGCGGCATGCTGCTCGCGGCAGCGCTGGCGCTGTTCTTAGCTGATGCGCTGGTCGTCGCCTTGCTCGGCGGCGGGCTGTCGCGGCTGTGGCGACGCCGCGGCGCCGTTGCCGCCGCAAGCGTGCTGGCATTCGCCCTGGT
>JAFAWI010000221.1 GCA_019241915.1 Alphaproteobacteria bacterium | reverse complement strand
CGCTGGCGGCATTTTGCTGCTGGCGGCGTCGATCGAGCCGCGCTGGTCGCGCCGGGCGCCGACGCCGGCGAAACCGCGCGCGCCAAAATCGACCTCGCAATCGTCTCGGTACTGCTCGACGCCGGTGCCGGCGCGGCCTGGCGCTATTGTGAGGGCGAAACCGGGCAGGTGCTCGACCGGTCCGAGGGGCTTGCCGTTGCCAGTCTACGCGCAATGCAGCGCGGCCTGTTTTCGGGCGACTCGGCAAACCCATGGCGCGCCGATGCGACGGCGTTGCGCGCGCTCGAAGCCGATCAGCTCGCCGGGGCTTTCCAGCACCGCGCGGACAACCCGCTCGAGGGTCTTGCCGGCCGCGCTGCGCTGCTACGTGCGCTCGGCGAGGCGGCGGCGGCGCAACCGGCGCTGTTCGGGCAGGATGGGCGTATCGGCAACCTCTATGAGCACTGGTTGCCGCGGTGTGACAACCTGCCGGCAGCCGATATTTTGGACGACGTGCTGCGCGCCTTCGGTGCGATCTGGGCGGGCCGCCTTACGCTCGGCGGCCTGCCGCTCGGCGATTGCTGGCCGCACCCGGCGATCGGCGGCGACGGGCTGGTGCCGTTTCACAAGCTCAGCCAATGGCTTGCCTACTCGCTGCTCGAGCCGCTCGCCGAAGCGGGTTTCGCGATTACCGAGATCGATGGCCTGACCGGTCTTGCGGAATACCGCAATGGCGGGCTGTTCATCGATGCGGGGGTGCTGACGCCGCACGACCCGCAACTGACGCAGCGTTCGTATGATCCCGCGAGCGAACCGATCGTTGAGTGGCGGGCGCTGACCGTTGCGCTGCTCGACCGGCTGGCGCCGCTCGTGCGGGCCGAGCTCAGCCTCGACGGGTCGTCCTTCCCGCTCGCCAGCCTGCTCGAAGGCGGCAGCTGGGCCGCCGGGCGGGAGCTCGCTTTCGCGCGACGTCCCAGGGGCGACCCGCCGCTGCGCGTCGTCTCGGACGGCACATTGTTCTGAAACCGTGCGGCCGGTTCAGCCGGCGCGCGAGGAGCGCAGGCGGCGCAGCACGATCGTCTTGAGCGGCCGCCGCTGCGCCTTGCGCCGTCTTGCCGGCCGCTGCGCCAGGCGCGGCCGACGTTTGGTGACCAGCTTGGCGCCGGCGACCGACTCCACCAGCGTCAGGGTCCGGTCGTGGAACGCGTCGAGCCCCGGTCGGTGTGCGATCGAGATCAGCGTCGCGCCCGACAGCTCGTGCGAGAACAGGCTCATCATGGCCTTCTGGCTCTCCTCGTCGAGCGCCGAGGTCGCCTCGTCCATGAACACCCAGTCGGGCTTGTGCAGCAACAGTCGGCCGAACGCGAGCCGCTGCTGCTCGCCGCCGGACAGCACGCGGTCCCAGCGCTCGTGCTCGTTGATCCGGTCGATCAGCATGTCGAGCCCGCAGCGCCGCAGCGCCGCCTTGATGTCGGCGATCGGAAAACGCCGCACCGACGAGGGATAGCACAGCACCTGGCGCACCGTGCCGAGCGGCAGATAGGGCCGCTGCGGCATGAACATCATCTTGCTGCGGTCGGGCAGGATGATCTTGCCGGCGCCCCACGGCCACAGCCCGGCGATGGCGCGGAACAGCGTGCTCTTGCCGCTGCCCGACGGGCCGACGATCAGCACTTTTTCGCCGCGCGCGATCTCGGTGTTGGCGTCGCCGATCACGACGTTGCCGTCGATATGGGTGATCGCCAGCTCGCGGAACCGCAGCACCTCGTCGCCGCTGTCGCCGTCGCTCAACAGGATGGTGGTGACCTCGCCGCCTTCGCCCTGCGCCTCGCCCATTAGCTCTAGCGCCTCGTCGAATTCGAGTACGCGCTCGGCATGCGAGCGCCATTCCGCAAGCTTGGGGAAATTGTCGACAAACCAGTTGAGCGCGGTCTGCACCTGGCCGAACGCGGCGGTGATCTGCATCAGCACCCCGAGCGTGATCGCCCCCGAGAAGAAGCGCGGGCTCGCCACCAGCGTCGGGTAAACCCAGCCGACGCTGGCGTAAAAGCTGGTCAGCCACATCAGACGGCGCTGCGACCGCATCAGCCCCATCGACGATCCCAAAACCTCGCCAAAATAATTGCCGAGGCCCTTGTTCTCGTCGCTTTCACCGTTGATCAACGCGATCGCTTCGCTGTTCTCGCGAACCCGCACCAGCGCAAAGCGGTAGTCCGCCTCGGCGGCGTTGGTGCGGATGTTGGCGCCGACGATCGGCCGCCCGACGAGGTAGGTGAGACCTGAGCCGAGGCCCGCGTAGAGGATCGCCGCGAACACCATGTAGCCGGGTATTGCGATCGGAATGCCCGAGATCGTCAGATTGAGCGTGCCGGACAGCGCCCAGAGGATCCCGGTGAACGAGATCAGCGTCAGCACCGAATTGAGCAGCCCCAGCGAAAACTCGACCGTCTGGTCGATCGCATGCTTCGCGTTCTCCGAGATGCGCTGGTCCGGGTTGTCGACGCCACCGGCAATGAAGTTGAGGTGGTAGTAGCGTTTTTCTGTGAGCCAGCGGTCGACCAGCTGCGTCGTCAGCCAGCGCCGCCAGCGCAGTTGCAGCAGCTGTTTGACATAGGCTTGGTACACCGCGATCGACATCGCCGCGATCAGCAGCAGCGCAAACGTCCGCATCTGGCCGAGGAAGACACCCCAATCGCGCTTGTCGAGCGCGTTAAAGAAATCCTTGTTCCACACGTTGATGCGCACCGCGATGCCGATCTGGAGCAAGGTCAGCACGAACACGCCGACCAGCAGCAGCCGGGCAAACCAGCGTTCGTCGGAGCGGAAATAGGGCGCCGCCAAACGCAGCAGGGAGAGCCAGAAGCCGCCGCGCGCCGCATCGATTTCAGCCTCGCGTTGCGGTTGCGCGTTGGCGCTTAACATGGGTTGGCCCCGTTCATTTAGCATGCCGCAAACACAAAACCGGAGCGATGGTTGCCCCCGCCCTCTCGCCCGGGTTGGGGAACGCCGGCGTCAACCGCGACGTTCTGTTCGCGATTGAAAAGCTGAGTGCTGCGCGGCTCCAGAAAAGCCGCGCCGGGCGGAGCGGCGATGACAAAAGCGGGTTACGGCTGGAAGCTGCTGCCGTATCTGCGGCCCTACCGGGTGCAGTTTCTGTGGGCGCTGGCGCAGGTGTTTCTGGTCGCGGGCTTCGACCTGCTGAAGCCGTGGCCGCTGCAGATCGTGCTCGACAATGTCCTCGGCGGAAAACCGGCAGCGCTGCCCGCGCTCGATGGCTTGCCGTCCATCGCACTGCTGACGCTTGCCTGTATCGGCATGGTGGTGGTGCAGCTCGGCTCGTCGGCGCTGAC
>JAFAWI010000206.1 GCA_019241915.1 Alphaproteobacteria bacterium | reverse complement strand
TGGGGTGACGATGGGTCAGCTGCTGTCGGTGCCGGTACTGATCGCGGGCGCGATGGTGATCTGGTGGGCGCGGCAGAAACCGGCAGCGGCAGCCGTCCGGCGGTGAGCCGCTCACCGCTCGCCGCACGGCTCGTCCGGCACATCCGGGCGCACGGGCCGATGACGATCGCCGCCTTTATGGCAATCGCGCTGCACGACCGCGAGCATGGCTATTACGCGACGCGCCAGCCGCTCGGCGCCGCCGGCGATTTTGTTACCGCGCCGGAGATCAGCCAGGTTTTCGGCGAGCTGATCGGGCTGTGGTGCGCCGATCTGTGGCGGCGGATCGGCACGCCCGACCCGGTTATCGTCGCCGAGCTGGGGCCGGGATGCGGCACGCTGATGGCCGATTTCCTGCGCGCCGCCGCAGCGGTGCCGGGGTTCCGCGACGCGATCCGGCTGCACCTCGTCGAGGCGAGCCCGGTGCTGCGCGCCGAGCAACAGCGGCGGCTCGCGGCCGCGGCGCCGCTATGGGCGCCGCTGTGGGCTGACCGTGCCGACGAGCTGCCGGACGGGCCGCTGCTGCTCGTCGCCAACGAGTTTCTCGACGCGCTGCCGATCCGCCAGCTGGTGCGCGGCCGGTCCGAATGGGCCGAGCGGACGGTCGGGATCGACGTCGCGGAGCGCCTGGCGTTTGTCGCCGGTCCCGAGAGCCCGGTGCTGAGCGGGCTGGTGCCGCCGGCGCGGCGCAACGCCCCGCCGGGCACGGTGGTCGAGCTGTGCTCGGCCGCCGCGACGCTGGCGGCCACGCTTGCGCGGCGATTCGCGCGCCAGAAGGGTGCCGCTCTCTTCGTCGATTACGGCTATGCCGAGGAACCGGCCGGAGCGACGCTGGCTGCGATCGGTGGCCATCGCGCTGCGGCGATCCTCGCTTCACCGGGCGAGGTCGACCTGTCGGCGCATGTCGACTTCGCCGCGTTCGCCGCCCAAGCCCGGGCGCACGGTGCCACGACCTACGGTCCGGTGGCGCAGTGCGATTTTCTGCGGGCGCTCGGCGCCGAAGCGCGGCTTGCGGCGCTGCTGCGCCGCGCCGCGCCCGACCAGCGTCGGGGGCTCGAATCGGGCCTGCACCGCTTGATCGATCCGGCGCAGATGGGCACCTTGTTCAAGGTTTTGGCCGTGACGTCACCGGACATGCCGGCGCCGGAAGGGTTTGGCGATGACGCCTGAGGGCATGATCAGCCTGGATGCGCTCGACGGCGACGGCGTGCGGCACGCATTCTTTACCCGCGAGGGCGGGGTCAGCGGCGGTGTGTTCGCCTCGCTCAACTGCGGGTTCGGCTCGTCCGACGACCCGGCCAATGTGGCGCGCAACCGCGCGATTGCCATGCGGCGGCTCGGGCTGGCCGAGGACAATCTCGTCACCTGCCACCAAGTCCACAGCGCCGATGTCGTCGCGGTGACCGAGCCATGGCCGCGGGAAGCGTCGCCGCGGGCCGACGGGATGGCGACCGCACGCGCCGGGATCGCGCTGGGCGTGCTGGCGGCGGACTGCGCGCCGGTGCTGTTCGCCGACCCGCATGCGCGCGTGATCGGCGCGGCGCATGGCGGCTGGCGCGGCGCCCTCGGCGGCGTCATGGAGGCGACCGTTGCGGCGATGCGGCGGCTCGGTGCCGACCCCCACCGCATCCACGCCGCGATCGGCCCCTGCATTGCCCAGGCGTCCTACGAGGTCGGCCCCGAATTCCCGGGCCGCTTTGCTCCGCTCGATGCCGAGAGCGGCGCGTTCTTTGTGCCGGCCGCGCGCTCCGGTCATTTCCGATTTGACCTGTCCGGCTATATCGCGCATCGGCTGGCCCGGCTCGGCCTCGCGGCCATCCAATCCGCGACATGCGACACCGCGGCCGAGCCGGCGCGCTTCTTCAGCTATCGGCGAGCCTGTCTTGCGGGCGAGCGCGATTACGGCCGCGCCCTCGCTGCGATTGCGCTCGCGCCGTAAACTCGTCCCGATGCCGTATCTCATCATGTTTGC
>JAFAWI010000035.1 GCA_019241915.1 Alphaproteobacteria bacterium | reverse complement strand
GGGGCGGCGATGACCGGTTCCGCGGCCGCAATGGGCCGCTGCGCGTCACCAACCCGCCGCCGGCCGAGCCGATCTTCCGGGCGCTGATCGAGGCGGCCGGCCAGGTCGGCATCCCGCGCAACCCCGACTACAACGGTGCCAGCCAGGAAGGCATCGTGATGAGCCAGGCGACGATCGCCCGCGGACGCCGGCAAAGCACGGCTCGTGCCTATCTCGACCCGATCCGCAACCGGCAGAACCTGCGGATCGAGACGCGGGCGCTGACCGAGCGTCTGGTGCTGGATGGCAAACGCTGTACGGGTGTGCGCTATTCGGTCGGCGGCGAGCCCCGCGAGGCTACCGCGACACGCGAGGTGGTGGTTTGCGGCGGCACGGTAAATTCGCCGCAACTGCTGGAACTGTCCGGTATCGGCCAACCCGAGAGGCTGCGGGCGCTGGGGATCGAGGTCACGCACGAACTACCCGGTGTCGGCGAGAATTTGCGCGACCATTACGCACCGCGGACGCGCTGGCGCGTCGGGCAGAAGGGCATCACCTTCAACGATCGTGCGCGCGGTCTCGGCATGGTTCATCAGGCGCTGCGCTACGCGCTATTTCGCAAGGGCTTTCTCGCCTCGGTCGGCGCGCCGATGCGCGCCTTTGTCCGCTCGCGTGAAGGGCTGGAGGCACCTGATTTGCTGCTTGGCTGGGTGCCGATGCTGACCGTGCAGGGCCCCAACGGTCCGCGGATCGCCAAGGAGGCCGGCTTTACCTGCTACGCGCACGCGATGCGGCCCGAGAGCAAGGGCCATATCCACATCCGATCGGCCGATCCGCGGCAGCCGCCGGCGATCAATTTCAACTTCCTGTCGGCACCGCCCGATGCGGAGCTCACAATCAAGGCGATCCGTATCGCCCGCGCGATCATGACCGCGCCGGCGATGGCGCCGCTACGGCTGATCGAGATCGGACCGGGCCCCGAGCGCGTCACCGACGACCAGATTCTCGAATGGGTCAAGGAGGTCGCGGAGACCACCTATCACCCAGTGGGCACTTGCAAGATGGGGCTGGACGCGATGGCGGTGGTCGATCCGGAACTGCGCGTGCACGGGATCGGCGGACTGCGGGTCGCCGACGCCTCGATCATGCCGACCTTGACCTCGGGCAACACCAACGCACCATCGATCATGATCGGAGAGAAAGCCGCGGACCTGGTGCTGAAGGCCGCATAATCGAGCGCGCCGACCGTTTGTCCGCGCTTGTGGAGGGGGATATGCCGACCGACCTTTACGGGCTGCCAGTGTCGACAGCCTCGTCAGCGGCCTGCGATGCCTATGTGCGCGGCTGCCAGGCAAAGCTCACCAATTATCCGGGCACCATCGCAGCCTTCGACGAGGCGATTGCGGCCGATCCCGGTTTTGCTCTCGCTTATGTCGCGCGGGCGCATGTGCTGCTGGAACGCGGCGACGCGGCGGCGGCGCGAGGTTCGATCGCCGCCGCCCAGGCGCTTGCCCACGGCGTCTCAGCGCGCGAGCGCAGCCATATCGAATTTTTCGGTCGGCTGATTGCCGGCGACAGCGAGACCGCGCTCGGCCTCTTGTCCGGGCACCTTGATCAGTGGCCGCGAGACGCCGTCGTGCTGGGCACGGCCGCCTTCACCAACGGCCTCATCGGCAGCTCGGGGCGAGCCGGGCAGAAACGGGCGCTGCTGGCCTTGCTTGAGCTGCTCGCGCCAAGCTATGGCGACGATTGGTGGTTTGCCGCGCATCACGGGATGGCGCTGTCCGAGAATGGCGAGCGCGTTGCGGCGCGCGCCAAAATTGACCGTTCTCTGGCGCAAAACGGTAGGAACCCATGGGCCGCGCACGCCCGCGCGCATCTTTGCTACGAGGAGGGCGACGCCGATGCTGGCCGCGCCTTCTTACGCTGGTGGCTGCCGATCTACCCCCGCGATGGCTCGTTGTACAGCCACCTCAGCTGGCACCTCGCGATCGCCGAATTGGAGGCCGGCGATGCGGCGGCCGCGGAATGCCTGTTTCGCGAGGCCTTTGCGCCGGAGGTCCACACCGGCCCGCCGCGCGGCAAGATCACCGACACCGTGTCGTACCTGTGGCGCCGCGAACTCGCCGGGGAGCCGCGTGACACAACGGCTTGGCGCCGGATGCACAGTTTTGCGACCGGCGCCTTTCCGCGCCCTGGCGTCGCGTTTTGCGACATGCATATCGCGCTGGCGCAGGCCGTTGCCGGCGACGACGCCGGCCTGGCCGCGCGCGCCTCACAGATCGCCGAGCTCGCTGCAGCGGAACGCTATCCGTCGGGATCTCTTGTCCCAACGGTCGCGCGCGGGTTCGCCGCGTTCGAACGCGGCCAGTTCGCAGCCGCGATCGACGCGCTCGAACCGATTGTCGGTGAGCTGGAACGGCTTGGCGGCAGCCGCGCGCAGCTTGACCTCGTCGAATTCACGCTGTTGAAAGCCTATCTCGCCGGCGATCGCGCCGACGATGCACGCCGGCTGCTGAGCCAGCGTCGCCGCGGTTCGTTGCGCCTGCCGATAGCCGGCGCCACGGCTGCCGCCGTTGCATGATTGACTCCTCCTCCGTTGGTGGCGGAGCGGCGCATGCAACGCGCGCCGGAGGGGCGGCCTTTTTCATGTTGTCGAAAAAATTTCGAGAACTGTGATGGGGATCACATGGTTAACCGGAAATGACCGCCATTTGTCCAGGCATCGGACGGCAAACACGAGTTCAACGCAAAAAGGCCCTCAGATGCGCACCCCGATGCCCAACTTCCCCTGTGAATTCGAGATTCCCGACGAGTGGTGGGACGAGGCCGGCATGCCCGGTTTCAAGCCCGAGGGTACGGCCTACCGGGTGACCGGGAACGCCAAGCTCGTCCCGTTGGAAGACATCGAGCCGCTGTACTGCAAGCACGCCAAGACGCGTGACTGGTGCGGCTTCGACCACGAGCGGATGGTCCGTATCCTGAAGAGCATCGCTAATGGCGAGGAAATGAAACCGGTGCCGCTGATGGCGCTGCCTTACGCCGACGTGTCGTCGCGCATGACCTACGGCTACCGTGCGCTGGACGGCTTCCACCGCTATTACGCCTCGATCGCCGCGGGTTTTCAGTATCTGCCGGCTTCGGTGATAGGCTAGCCTCGGCCAGCGCATTCGCCGATTGAAGATCAGGGGCAACCCTCGATCGCGGCGCGTTTTTCGAGGCCGCCGATCGCGTTCGTGACATTGACACGGACCGCGCCTTCGACCAGGGCCGTGGCCATCACTCCGCTCAGATCGGCGATGCGGCGCTGGCGCGCGATCTCGGCGCCGATCATTGCGCATTCTGCGGCCAAAGCCGGGTTGACCAGCATGACCGGCGGCGGCGCCTCCGCGACATAAACCGGCGGCGCACATCCGCACAGCCCAGGCGCGAGGGCGAAGCCCAGCACGAGAGCGCATCTCATCCACTTCTGTTCGCGGGTCATGGTTGGCAGCTCCCGGCGTAAAACGCCTTCATGTCCTTGATCGAGGCGTCGAGCTGGCCGATAGCGTCGTCTTTCTCCCGGCCGGTCAGACAGCGGTCCATCGGCTCGCGCGCCTTGACCATATCGGTGAGGTTCTGCTGCAGCAGCTCGCAGTTTTTAGTCATGTTGCCAGGCGCGAACCGTTTCTCCCGTCCCTTGATCGCCGTGATCAGCTGCACCGAGTTGGCCAGCTGACGCTGGCATTCCGGCGTGTGCACCTCGTCGGCCGCCGATGGCACTGCCGGCGCAACAAGCAGCGTACCAACGGCAAGAAACGCAGCGGCTGCGGCGGTATGACGGGAGCGCATGCGCCTATTGTGGAGCAGCCCGGGCAGCGGCGCTATAACTCGCGCACGCCCATCGCACGGAGGCGCCGCGCATGAAGCGCCAGCTGCACCTCAACCTGTTCATGCACAGCCGAGGCCATCATGAGGCGTCGTGGCGCCACCCTGACGCCTCGCCGCTGGCGCTGACCGACATCCGCTATTACCAGGACCTGGCCCAACGCGCCGAGGGCGCAAGGTTCGATTCGATCTTTCTCGCCGACCAACTGGCGCTCGGCGGCGATGTCTCGCAAGCGCCGCGCATCTGGCTCGAGCCACTGACCGTGCTGGCCGCGCTTGCCGTCTCGACGCAGCGGATCGGCCTTATCGCCACATGTTCGACAACCTATACCGAGCCGTTCAACCTGGCGCGCCAGTTCGCGTCCATCGACCACATCTCCCACGGCCGTGCGGCGTGGAACATCGTCACCTCGTGGCTTGCCTCCGCGGCCGAGAACTATGGCGGCGAGGGGCAGGTCAGCCACGCTGACCGATACGCCCGCGGCGAAGAATTTATGACCGTCGTCAAGGCGCTATGGGACAGCTGGGCCGCGGACGCGGTGGTCGACGACCGCGCCTCGGGTCTCTATGCGCATGCGGATCGCATCCGCCCGATCGACCACCGCGGCGATTTCTACCGGGTGGCCGGGCCGCTCAATATGCCGCGCTGCCCGCAAGGGCGGCCGGTGCTGGTGCAGGCCGGCTCGTCCGACACCGGCCGCCGGTTTGCCGCGCGTCATGCCGAGGCAGTGTTCACCGCGCACATGGCGAAGGAGACCGCACAGGAGTTCTACGCGGACGTCAAGCGGCTGGCGGTGGAAGAGCGGCGGCGGCCCGATCAGGTGCTGATCCTGCCCGGGCTCAGCCCGATGATCGCCGGCACCGAGGCAGAGGCGCAGCGCTTGGCACGCGAGGTCAACGACCTGACCGACCCTGAGGTCGGGCGCAAGCGGTTGTCAAACCGCTTTGGCGGCCACGATTTCGCGCACCTGCCGCTCGACACGCCGCTGGCGCCCGAGGATTTCCCCGATCCGGCGACGGTGCAGGCGGCGCGCAGCCGCACCATGGTCATCATCAACCTAGTACGCCGCGACAAGCTCACCCTGCGCCAGCTGCTCGGCTACCTCGCCGGGGCGCGCGGCCACTACGTGACTGCCGGCACGCCCGAGCAGATCGCCGGTTTGATCGAGGACTGGTTCTGCGACGGCGCCGCCGACGGCTTCAACGTGATGCCGCCGGTGCTGCCGACGCAACTCGACGCGTTCAGCAGCGAGGTGATCCCGCTGCTACAGCGCCGCGGCCTATTCCGCACAGAATACCAAGGCACGACCTTGCGCGAGCATTACAGCCTCGATTGGCCCGTGAGCAGCTTCGACGCGGCGCGTGAGCCAGTCGTGCAGGAAGCCGATTAGGGTCGCTTTAGCAGCCGCGCATCGGGCGGGACCGGGTCGTCCGGGAGCTGTGTCGCGCGGTGCCGCGCCTGCGCCTCGTCGATCAGGTGCGACAACAGCGCCGTGAACCCAACCGGCTCCTCCGCCGCCTCCCACAGAAAAAACCCGAACGAGCCGGGGCACGGGTTGATCTCGTTGAGCCAGATGTCGCCGGTCGCGCC
>JAFAWI010000034.1 GCA_019241915.1 Alphaproteobacteria bacterium | reverse complement strand
CGGGCACGGAAAGAAGCCCCATACCGGCTATTTATGCGTCGGCAGGTCGAGCGGGGCGCAGTTGCTGCGCCCCGACATCAGGCAGTCTTCCATCTTCCCTTGGTTGCGCAGCGCATTCACCAGATAGATGCCGGCCACCACGAGCAGCGCAGCGATCGCGAGCCCGATCAGCGCGCCGCGCCGATTGTTGCCGTCGTCGCGGTGGTCCGGTTCGTGCGCCATCGACGGCGACACTGCCGGCGCCGGCGGCCCTCGGCAAGCCCGGCTTCATCCCCGCATGGCGCTATGGCACTTTCCGTAGAGGGTCGGCCCGCGTTAGCCTCGGCGAGATATGGACAGGGGCGCCATGAGCGGACCGACATCGCTGAGCCTGCGCGCGGCCGCGCAGCAGATCGCCGCGAAGCGGCTGAGCGCGGCGGATTATGCCGCAGCCTGGCTGGCGCGGATCGAGGCGCGCGAGGCCGAGATCGGCGCTTGGCAGTATGTCGATCGCGACACGGTGCTGACCGCGGCGCGACGCTGCGACGACGAAGCCCCGCGCGGGCCATTGCACGGTCTGCCGATCGCCGTCAAAGACCTGATCGACACGGTCGGCCTGCCGACCGAGTACGGTTCGCCGATCTATAAGGGCCATCGCCCGGCCGCGGACGCCGCCTGCGTCGCGCTGGCGCGTGCCGCCGGCGCCTTCGGGCTCGGCAAGACCATCACCACCGAGTTTGCCTATTTTTCGCCGGGCAAGACGGTGAACCCGCACAATCCCGCGCACACGCCCGGCGGCTCGTCGAGCGGCTCGGCGGCGGCGGTGGCGGCAGGCATGGCGCCGCTCGCCTTTGGCACGCAGACCGCGGGATCGATCCTGCGGCCGGCCTCCTACTGCGGTGTCGTCGGCTACAAGCCGACCTTTGGCCTGATCCCCCGCGCCGGGATCAAGAGCCTCGCCGAAAGCCTCGACACCGTTGGGGTTATCGCGCGCACTGTCGAGGATGCCGCATTCTTTGTCGGTGTGCTGACCGGCCGCGGCGCGTTGCGCGATGTCGCCGCCGCACCGGCGCCGCGCATCGGGTTCTGCCGCACCCCGATGTGGGACGAGGCGGAGCCGGCAACCGTGGCGGCGCTCGACCGCGCGCGCGGCGCGCTGCTCGCTGCCGGAGCGAGGGTGGAGGACGTCGCGGTGCCGGCGGAGCATCGCGGTCTGGTTACGGCGCAGGACACTGTCATGGCTTATGAAATGGCGCGCGCGCTGGCCGACGAACGGGTGCGCCACGGCGACCTGATTTCGCCCGCGCTCGCGCAGCTTTTCGACCGCGGCCTGACGATCGGCCCCGAGGTTTACGATGCGGCCCGCGCGGAAGCCGCGATGGCGCGACAGCGCCTGCCGGCGTTCTTTGCCGACTGCGCCGCGGTTGTCGTGCCGGCGGCCCCAGGCGAGGCCCCGGCCGGCCACGCATATACCGGGAACCCGGTGTTCAACCGAATGTGGACGCTGCTCGGCACTCCCGCGGTGACGATCCCGGCCGGGAGCGGTACCGCGGGCTTGCCGATCGGGGTCCAGCTGGTCGGACGCGTCGGCGACGATGCCGCGCTGATGGCGGCCGCGCTCTTTTCCGAGCGGGCCTTTGCGGTGGCCGCATGAGGGGCTGGCGATTCGCCGCACTGCTGGCCGCCGCGGCGGCGGCGGGGTGCGATGCGGTCAATCCGTTCGCGACCGCGCCGCCGGCAGCCGCGCCGGGGGTCCAGGACGCCGGCCCCCGCGTTGCGGTCTGCTATAACCCGCTGAAGACCTCGGCCGACAAGGTGCGTTCGCTGGCACAGGCGGATTGCTTCGACAATCGGGTAGCTGAGCGCGTCGACACCGACTTCCGCCTCGACAATTGTCCGCTGCTGGCCCCCGGCCGCGCGACGTTCGTCTGCAGGCCAAAGTAGCGCGATTTTGCCTCGGCGCGACACACCGTCCGGTATAGAAAGCGGCGCCGGTATGATATCGTTCAACTCTTCCGGCTATTTGTGACGGCGATGGATTTCGACAGCTTCTTCAAAGAGCGGCTCGACGCGCTGCACAGCGAGGGCCGCTACCGGATCTTCGCCGATCTCGAGCGGCAATGCGGACGATTTCCGCGCGCGTTCGACCACGGGATCGGCGCCGAGGTCACCGTCTGGTGCTCGAACGACTATCTCGGCATGGGGCAGCACCCCGCGGTGCTGGCCGCCATGGAGGCCGAGCTGCGCCGGACCGGTGGGGGAGCCGGCGGAACACGCAACATCTCCGGCACCAGCCATGCGCACGTCCTGCTCGAGCGCGAGCTGGCGGCCCTGCATGGCCGAGAGGCGGCCCTTGTCTTCACCTCCGGGTTTGTCGCCAACGAGGCGGCGCTGTCGACCCTGGCCGGCAGCATGCCGGGGATGGTGGTGCTGTCCGACGCGATGAACCACGCCTCAATGATCGCCGGCATCCGCAACAGCCGCGCCGAGCGCGTGATCTTTCGCCACAACGATACCGCGCACCTCGGACAGCTTCTCGCCGCTCTCCCGCACGAGCGTCCCAAGCTGATATGCTTTGAATCGGTCTATTCGATGGACGGCGACATCGCGCCGATCGCCGAGATTTGCGATGTCGCGGACCGTTTCGGCGCCATGACCTATCTCGACGAAGTGCATGCGGTCGGCCTCTATGGCGACCATGGCGGCGGCATCGCCGAGCGCGACGGGGTGTCGCACCGCCTCACGGTGATCCAAGGCACGCTCGCCAAGGCGTTCGGCACGATGGGCGGCTATCTCGCCGGCTCGTCGCTGATGGTCGATTTTCTGCGCGGCCACGCGCCCGGGTTCATTTTCACCTCGTCGATGCCGCCGCTGGTCGCCGCCGGGGCGCTGGCCGCGGTGCGCCATCTGCGTGAGAGCCAAGCCGAACGCGCGCGGCACCAGGAGCGCGTCGCCGTCGTCAAACGGCGTCTCGCCGCGGCCGGGCTGCCGCTGATGCCGTCGACCAGCCATATCGTGCCGGTCATGGTCGGCGATGCCGCGCTATGCCGCACCGCCTCCGACCTGTTGCTGCGCGACCATCAAATCTATGTCCAGCCGATCAACTACCCGACTGTGCCGCGCGGCACCGAACGGCTGCGCCTGACCCCGACGCCGCTGCACGGCGACGCCGACATCGATGCGCTTGTCGCCGCCTTCGAGGACGTCTGGCAGCTGCTGCAAATTCGCAAGGTGTCGCCGCCCCTCTGAGCGGCGGGCGGAGCGCTCAGCGCACCTCGGCGTCGAGCGACGGCCGCGGCGGCAGGTTGCCGCCGGCCAGGCATTGCTTCAACAGCGCGTCGCGCTTGGCGTTGGCTTCGGCGGTGAAGTCCGGGAACGCTTTTTGCGCCTGCTGCGCGCATCGGCTCGAAGTCGCCCATTTGTTCAGCATTTGCCGGCCGTTCCCGGTCATCGCCAACACGGACGCCGGCCACAGCAGGGCGATCGCTACTAGGGCGGCGGCAGTGGTGCGCGGCATTCGTCTTCCTTTTGAACCGGTCGACCGGATGCCGGAGTATACCGCGATTCGCCCCGGCGCCGACAGTTGCGTTGCCGCCAATTCTCAGGCTCCATGCGTCGCGCCAATCGCGGAGGGCCGGGATGCTGAAGATTTGGGGCCGCACGACCTCGTCCAATGTGCAGAAGGTGTTGTGGACCTGCAGCGAACTCGGCATCGCTTATGACCGCGTCGATCACGGCGGCCCGTTTGGCGGCAACCGCGATCCGGAGTATCTGAAACTGAACCCGAACGGGTTGGTGCCCACGGTGATCGACGGCGACCTCGTGATGTGGGAGTCGAACACGATCTGCCGTTATCTCTGTTCGACGCACCCCGACGGCGAGAAGCTTTATCCCAGGGATCCGGCGGCGCGCACCCATGTCGAACGCTGGATGGACTGGCAGCTCTCGGTGATCGGCGCGCCGATGGGGGCGCTGCTGCAAGGCCTCATCCGCTCGACGCCCGAGACGCGCGACGCTGCGGCGATCGAGGCCGGACGACGGCGCGCCATCGCGGGCTGGGAGATCGTCGACGACGCGGTGACCGCGCAGCCTTATCTCGCCGGCCAGTCCTTGTCGCTCGCCGAGGTGGTGATGGGGACGCACATCTACCGCTGGTACAATTATCCGATCGAGCGACCGGAGATGCCGCATCTGCGCCAATGGTACGAGCGGTTCTGCAACCGCCTGGCCTTCAAGAACCATATCGTTATGCCAATCACTTAACGGTGAGTACGGCGTGCGGCGATTGCGTTTGCGCGCGTCTCGTCTAGGTTGCGGCCGCGCAAGCAGGGGAGGCAGAGGCATGAGTAGCTCCTTGTTACGCGGCGCACTGGCGGGGGTCGCGCTGGCCTGCATCGGTAACATCGTGCACGCCGACGACGCGGCGACGGTCGAATCGCGCCAGGCCACCATGAAGCAGCAAAGCAAGGATATGGCGGCGGTAAAGGCCTACCTCGACGACAAGGCCGATCTGGCCTCGGCGCAAACGGCGGGCGCCGATTTGGTGATCCAGGTCGCCAAGATCCCCGACATCTTCCCGAAGGGCACCGGCATGGACGCGCTGCCGGGCAAGTCCTACGCGCGGCCGGTGATCTGGACCGAGGCGGATAAATTCACCGGGCTGGCCAAAACCGCCGCCGACAAGGCCGTGGCGCTCGACGCCGCGCTTAAAGGCGGCGACAAGGCCGCGATCGCGGCAGCGTTCGGCGATATGGGCAAGAATGGCTGCGGCGGCTGCCACGAGCCCTTCCGCGAAAAGAAGCCGTCTTAACGCGGCGTTTGCGCTCGCCGCTGGCACGATGCTGTCGGCGGCGGTCGCCTCGCCCGCAGCGGCCGACGAGGCTGCGATTGCCCGCGGCGCCTATCTCGCCGCAGCGGCGGGTTGCGACGCCTGCCACACCGATGCCAAGAACGGCGGCGCGCCTTACGCCGGTGGCCGCATGATGCAGACCGAGTTCGGCGTCATCGCGACCCCCAACATCACACCCGACCGGGAAACCGGCATCGGCCGCTGGGACAAGAGCGATTTCGAGCGCGCCCTGCGCTGGGGCATCGCACCGGACGGGTCGCATTACGTGCCGGCGTTTCCGTTTCCTTACTTCGCGGGCCTCACCGATCGCGACCTCGCCGACCTGAAGGTTTTTCTCGACAATCTGCCGCCGCTGTCGCGCCCGGCGGTCGGATCGGCGTCCTTGGCTCTGGTGCAGCGGGCGCGCGCCGCGCTTGGCACAGCCCTGCAATCATGGCCAATGGCGCCGAACAGCTCGCTGCCGCCAGCGGCAGCCGATCCGCCCGCCGCGCGCGGCGCCTATCTGGTCGACACCGTCGGTCATTGCGGTGCCTGTCACACGCCGCGAACCTGGCTCGGC
>JAFAWI010000664.1 GCA_019241915.1 Alphaproteobacteria bacterium | reverse complement strand
TTTCGCGCTGCGGGAGGGAGCCTTGGCAAAATTCAGGATCGCAACGCCGGCCGGCGCCAGCTTTACGGTGGCGGGCGGCGGCTATGGCTACGAGATGGAAGCGCTGACGCCGATCGACGCCGAGATCTATGAAATAGCGGCCGGCTCGGAGGACGAATTTGTTGCCGCCGCCAAGGATTGCGACGCGCTTTACGCCAAAGGTCGGCCGATCACCAAAAAGATGATCGATGGGCTGCAGCGCTGCAAAATCATCTCGCTCGGCTCGGTCGGGGTCGACACGGTCGATGTCGATGCGGCGACCGCCAAGGGGATTCCGGTCACCAATCGCCCGGACACGTTTATCGAGGAGGTCGCCGACCACGCAATGCGGCTGATCCTCGCGACGCACGGTCGGTTGGTCGAACAGGACCGCATGGTGCGCGAGGGGCGCTGGGCCGAGGGGCGGCCGGCGCTGCTGAAAATCCCGCGGCTGCGCGGTCTGACCTTGGGCCTCGTCGCGTTCGGGCATGTGGCGCGCGCGGTCGCCGAACGGGCTAAGCCGTTCGGGCTGCATATCTGCGCCTACGACCCGTTTATCGAGGAAATGGTGATGACCGAGCGCGGGGTCGAGCCGGTCAGCCTGCCGGAGTTGCTCGCCAAATCGGACATCATCTCGATGCATTCGCCGGCGACCGCCAGCGCACAGCGGATGATCCGCGAGGAGCACTTTGCGCAGATGAAGCCGACCGCGATCTACATCTCGACCGGGCGCGGGCCGACCACCGACGAGGCGGCGCTCATCAAGGCGCTCGACGAGAAAAAAATTGCCGCCGCCGGGCTCGACGTGCTCGAGCAGGAGCCGCCGGGTGGTAACAATCCGCTGCTGCGCATGGACAATGTGATCCTGACCGCGCATGTCGCGTCGGCCACATCGCGGTTCGACCCGTTTCGCCGCCGCCGCGTCGGCCAGGAACTGTCGCTGGCGCTGACCGGAAGGTGGCCGATGTCGTGCGTCAACCCGAGCGTACTGGCGAACAGCGGGCTTCGACGCTGGCAACCGGTGTCGATGGAACGCGGGCCGAATTCGTAAATCGGCCACGCCGCCTCTCGTCGGCGGGCGCTGGATTACGATCGCAGGGCGGCGCGCATCGCCGCATCGAGCGCGGAGAGGAAACGCGAACGGTCGGCCTTGGCAAAGGGCGGCGGGCCGCGGCCGCCTTCGCCCAATTCGCGCAGGTGGCGCGCCAGCTCTCGTCCGGCAAGGGCACCGCCGATATTGGCTTCGGTAAACGGCTTGCCGTTGGGGGGCACCACCCGCGCCCCCTGCTTCAGGCAGCGTGCCGCGAGCGGGATGTCGCCGGTGACGCAGATATCGCCGGGGCCGATGCGTTCGGCGATCCAATCGTCGGCCGCGTCCATCGCGTCGCCGACCATCACCATCTCGACAAACGGCAAACCCGGCGGCCGGATCGGCCGCGACCCGTTCGAGACGACAAAGACACCGACCCCGAGCCGCCCGGCCACGCGATAAACCTCCTCACGCACCGGGCAGGCATCGGCATCGACATAGATCGCGGTCAACAGCCTCTCGTCGCCGGGCTCGACTGCGGCCCCTTCCCCTCAACCGGGAGGGAGAGTCAGTACGGGCTCGAACTGCCGGCGCGGGCGGGGTTGCTCGGGGCACCGCCTTTCATTTCGGCAACCGCGGCGGCCGCGCCCATCGTCACAAACCGCGTGTCGCCGCCGACCGTGACAAAGGTGAAGCCCTTCTCGATCATCTTCAGCGCGTAGGCCGGCGCGCCGCAATGGATGCCGGGCTGCACGCCGTGCCGCTTGCAGGCGGCGAGGATCTTGTCGAGCGCTTCCATCATCCACGCGTCCGGCTTGTCGCCGCCGGGCGGGTAGCCGTGCGAGATCGACAGGTCGGAAGGGCCGACATAGATCGCGTCGAGCCCCTTCACCGACATGATCTCGTCGAGGTTGGCCATCGCTTCGGTGGTCTCGATCATGCCAAACGCAACGACCAGATCGTTGGCCTTGGCGTGGTAGTCTGCGCCACCGTAGAGCGAGGCGCGGATCGGCCCCGACGAGCGGCTGCCGAGCGGCGCGTAGCGCATCGAGGACACAAATTTCTCGGCTTCGGCGCGGTTGTTGATCATCGGGCAGACGATGCCGTAGGCGCCGGCGTCCAGCGCCTTCTGAATATGCGCCGGGTCGTTCCACGGCACCCGCACGAGCGGCGTCGTATTGGTGCACGAGATGCCCTGCAGCATCGTCACCATCGTCTGGTAGTCGATCATGCCGTGCTGCATGTCGACGACCAGCGAGTCCCAGCCGGCATGCGCCATCACTTCGGCCGAGAAGCTTGCCGGGATGCCGAGCCAGCTGTTGATCACCGGCTTGTCGGCCTGCCACAACTCCCGCACTCCGTTCGGGCGCGCCATCGGTTCCTCCTTGCGAATAAGAAAGCGATCCCGCCAGCTTGCCGGGCGCAAGTCAAGGGCGAGGCGGTGGCCACGGTTCCCCGACCGCGCGGTTCGCCGATGGCGGGAACCGCGACCGGTTAACGGCTGTTCGGAAGAGCAAGCCGGCGGCGCCAAGCGACGGCGCTCTCCGGCCCTGGCAAACCCGAAAACGCCGCCGCCGCCGCGGCGGCGCTCGCGCGGAGAGCAGCATGTCGGACTTCTTTCCCAGCGATGCCGAGCTGATGGCCCGCACTTTCGGCGTCGTCCTCGGCGCCGCCTCGTGCAACGACGATGTCAGCAACGCCCGGCTCGACGCCACCGCGGCCAAAATGAAGGCGGTGCTGACCGCCGCCGCGGA
>JAFAWI010000582.1 GCA_019241915.1 Alphaproteobacteria bacterium | reverse complement strand
CGTCCGCTTCCAGGGCATGACCGAAGATGAGAGCCGGCCGCTGATCCAATTCCTGCAGGCGCACTGCACCCGGCCCGAATTCACCGCGCGCATCCGCTGGGAAAAAGGCACGGTCACCATCTGGGACAATCGCTGCGTCCAGCACTTCGCGATCAACGACTATCAGGGCCAGCGCCGCGTCATGTGGCGGCTCCCGGTCGGCGCCGAGGGGGTGGCGTAGGCGCGCGCGCCGCTTTCTGCCGCGGCCCATTCCGCGCACCGGCGAAGGGCGGGGCTGCAATTGCGGCATAGGCAAATTGCGCGGCGCGGGTTTACAGTCGGGACAATCGCTCGCCGCCAAGGACACGACCATGCAGTACAAGCGCATCTCCGCCGATTGTCATCTCGACATGCCGTGCATGCCGCCGGAACTGTTTGTCGAGAACGCCCGTCGCGACCTCAAAGAGAAGATGCCGCATGTCGTCGATGGGCCGGACGGGCCGCATTGGGTCGCCAGCAACGGTGCCGATTTCGGTCTGGTCAATGGCGTGGGTCCGGGCGGCGCGAAGTACGTCCCCGGTCAGAACTACCGCGTGGACGTGATGCACAAGGCGGGCCTCTACGACGACGCTAAGCAGGGCAAGTACCGCGCCCGCGACCCGGATCTCCGGCTCAAGGACATGATGGATGACGGCGTCGACGCCGAGATCATCTACGGCGTGCTTGGTTCGGCCTCAAAGCTCGACGACAAGGACGCCTCGAACGAGCTGCTGCGCATCTACAACGACTGGCTCAAGGCGGTCTGGAGCAAGTATCCCGACCGCCAGCTGCCGCTGGCCTGCCTGCCTTACGGCGATATCGACGAGGCGGTGAAGGAAATCCACCGCGTGGCCAAGCTCGGCTTGCGCGGGCTCGAGCTGTCGTGCTCGTGGGACATGGTGCCGATGTGGCACCCCGACTGGGAGAAGCTGTGGAAGGCGGTCGCGGATGTCGACCTGCCGCTGCATTTCCACACCTTCCCGACGACCAACCCCAAGGCGCGGCAGGAAGCGAGCCCGCTGGTGCGGCGTGCGGCGATGTTCACCGGCGTCTCGGCCTTCCAGATGGGGCTCATCAACATCATCGCGGCGATGATCGGCGCCGGCGTGTTCGATCGCCACCCGACCCTGCGCGTGTCGTTTGGCGAAAGCGGTGCGGGTTGGCTGGCCTATGCGCTTGACCGCATGGACTTCGAATTCGAGGACCGCTTCCGCGACCTGATGAAGCTCAAGCCGTCGGAATATTGGAAGCGCTCGTGCAAGTGCACTTTCCAGTTCGACCGGATCGGCGCCAAGCTGCTCGACGACATCGGCGTCGAGACGATGATGTGGGGCTCCGACTACCCGCACACCGACGGCGTGTGGCCGGAATCGGACCGCTTCATCCAGGAGCAGTTCGCGGAACTGACCCCGGACCAAATCCACAAGATCACCTGCGAGAACGCGGCGAAGTTCTATCGTTTCACCAACTGACTGCCTTCTGCCGGCCTATTCGGCCGGAGGCAAGAACCCTCCCCGCTTGGGGAGGGTTCTTGTTTGGGTGATCTCGAGCGCGTTTCCGGCCAAAGGCCAACGCACCTCCCCACCTGCCGCATGTTGAAAAGCGGAACATGAACTCCGCTAGAGGACGCCCTCGCGGAGACGTGATTCCGGTCGGCGTCAAATAACCCGATATCGTTCCATTTTATTTTTGGGTTGAAGGCATGCGCGCCTACCCGCGTCTGACCGGGCTCGCCACTGCCGTCCCGCCGCACCGCCTCGATCAGAGCAATGTGGTCGAGCGCGTGGAGCGGATGTTCGGTCGCTCGCCCGAGTTCGAGCGGCTGATCCAGGTTTATGCCAACAGCGGCATCGCCTGCCGGTACTCGGCGGTGCCGTTCGAGTGGTTTGACGAGCCGCACGGGTGGGCCCACCGTAATGCCGTCTACCAGCGCGCGGCGCTCGATCTGATCGAGACTGCGGCCGGGCGCGCGTTGGACGAGGCCAGGGTGGCGCTGGCGGATGTCGGCGCCATTGTCGCCGTATCGACCACCGGCATCGCTACGCCCAGCCTTGACGCCCTGCTGATGGAGCGGATGCGATTGCCGCGTACCGCGGTGCGCCTGCCGGTCTTTGGCCTGGGCTGCGCCGGCGGGGCCCTCGGACTGGGCCGGGCAGCGGCACTGGCCGCGTCGCTGCCGGGCAGGCCGGTGCTGCTCGTCGTCGTCGAGTTGTGCACGTTGCAATTCCGCCGCGACGACCTGTCGCGCAGCAACATCGTCGCCACCGCGCTGTTTGGCGACGGCGCTGCCGCCGCAGTGCTGCGCTGCGGCGGCGACCGGCCGGCAGAAGGGGGGCCGGCGATTGTCGCGAGCGGCGAGCACACCTGGCCCGGCAGCCTCGACATCATGGGATGGGACGTCGCCGATGACGGGCTCAAAGCGATCTTCTCGCGCGATATTCCGCGCCTGGTGGCGACCGAATTCAGCGGGGCGGTGTGCGGGTTTCTCGAACGCCACGAGCTTGCGCTCGGCGACATCGATCGTTTTGTCTGCCACCCCGGCGGACCCAAGGTGATCGACGCGTATGAGAGCGTTTTCGGCGCCGCCTTCCCCGGCGCTGCTGCGGCGCGCCGTTCGCTCGCCGAATACGGCAACATGTCGGCGGTGTCGGTCCTGTTTGTGCTGGAACGGATGCTTGCGGAACGCCGTGCAGCGGGCGAGCGGCTGGGCCGCGCTCTGTTGACGGCGCTCGGCCCCGGTTTCTCCGCCGGTTTCGCAGTACTCGAAGAACCGTGACGCTGCTGCGAGCGGTCCTGCTGTTCGTGCTGCTGCAGCGCGGCGGCGAATTGGTGCTGGCGTGGAGGAATACAGCCTATCTTCGCGACCGCGGCGGTGTCGAAATCGATCCCGCCGGCCACAAGTATTTTGTCGCGCTGCACGCCGCGTGGCTTGCGGCGATGCTGATTTTCGCGCCGGCCGACACGTCGCCGTCATGGCCGCTGCTCGCGGGATTTTTGGCGTTGCAGGCAGCCCGCGTGTGGACCATCGCCACTCTCGGCCGGCGTTGGACGACGCGCCTCATCGTGCTGCCCGGAACCCCGCCGATAAGGCGCGGCCCCTATCGCTGGCTCGCACATCCCAATTACACGATCGTTATCGCCGAACTGGCGATTTTGCCGCTGGCTTTTTCAGCGATCGCGATTGCTGTGCTGTTCACCGCATGCAATGTTGCGCTTCTAGCGCGCCGGATTCGTCTGGAGAATGCCGCCCTCGGCCGCGCCAGCTATCACATTCAGGAAACTCTGCCCCGCCGCAACGCCCTCTAGGCGCAGGCGAAATTTCGTACTATTCCCTTATTATCACCTTCCGAAGGTAATTTGGGGCAGACGGTGGACCTCGATCGCAGTTTCGGGTTTCTCGTGCATGACGTCGCGCGGCTCTACGGGCGGCGCTTTGACCGTAACGGGCGGCGGCTGGGCCTCACCCGTGCGCAATGTCGCACCCTTGGCTATCTCGCCCGCAACGAGGGCATCAACCAGGCCGGGCTTGCCGACCTGCTCGAGATTCGGCCGATGACCCTGGTGCGCCAGATCGACCGAATGCAAGAAGCCGGTTGGATCGAGCGGCGCCCCGACCCGGCCGACCGGCGGGCGCGTCGCCTTTATCTGACCGACAAGGCCCGTCCGGTACTGGGACGAATCTGGGACGTCTCGACCGAGACGCAGGACCAGGTGCTTGCCGCGTTGTCGCCGGACGATGCGGAACGGCTGCTCAATCTGTTGCGGCGCGTGCACGATGCGTTGGCCGAGCGGTCCACGGCCCGGCCGGCGCACACCGCGGCCACGGGAGCGCAAGTCCGCCCGCTGGTCGCCGCCGGGACGTCGCGGTGACGACATCGAGCGAAGGACAAGCGCCGCCGCCGCTGCTGCGGCGGGTTTTTGGCGACCGTCACGGACGCATCCTCGCGCCGGCGCGGCCGCTTCGCCAGCGCTTGCGTCTGCCGTTGATGCTGGCCGGACCGGCGGTGGTGGCGATTGGCGCGCTGTGGTGGTACGTCACGAGCGGCCGCTACGTCTCGACCGACGATGCGTATGTGCAGGCCGCGCGAACGATGATCAGCGCCGACATCGCAGGCCGGGTGATCGACGTAGCGGTGCACGACAACCAGCGGGTGACGAAGGGGCAGGTGCTGTACCGCCTCGACCCCGCGTCGTACCAGGCCGCGGTTAACGACGCCAAGGCCCAGCTGGGCATCGCCCGGCTCCAGGTCGAGGCGCTCAAGGCGACGTATCGGCAGAAATTGGCGGACAACAAGGCGGCCCAGGAGACGCTCGAATACGCGCAGCGCGAATATGACCGGCAGAAGCGGTTGCTTGGTTCGGGGGTCGCCTCGCAACAGCAATTCGACCAGGCGTCAAACACTCTGGAGGTGGCCCGCCAGAAGGTTGCCTCGACCCAGCACGACATCGGCAACACCCTGGCGCAGCTCGGCGGCAACCCCGACGTTCCGATCGAAGAGCACCCGATGGTGCAGCGCGCGCAGGCGCTGCTCGATCAGAAGCAGATCGACCTCAACGATACGGTAATCAAGGCGCCGGAGAACGGCATCGTCACCAAAGTCGAGCAGCTCCAGGTCGGCGACTACATCACCGCCGCCACACCGGTGTTTTCGTTGATGTCGGACCGGCTTTGGGTCGAAGCCAATTTCAAGGAAACCGAGCTGACGTACATGCGGCCCGGCCAGGAGGCGATGATCGACGTCGACACCTATCCGGATGCTAACTGCAACGGCAAGGTGATGAGCCTGAGCCCAGGCACCGGGCTCACCTTCTCGCTGCTGCCGCCCGAGAACGCCACCGGCAACTGGGTCAAGGTGGTGCAGCGCCTGCCGGTGCGCCTGTCGGTGGCGTGCGGCGAGGGTGACGATGCGCCGCTGCACGCCGGCATGAGCGTCACCGTCGAAATTGACACCAAGCACAAACGGCCGTGGCTGGCGTGGTTGGAGCGCGGCTACGATCATCTGTTCGGACCGGCGAGAGCGGCAGAGACGAACAAGTGATGCTGCGCACCGGGGGAGCGGCGGGCGCGCTGGGGGCGCTTGCCGCGGCAACGCTGCTGCTTGCCGGATGCAAGCAGGGGCCGGATTTCTTTTCGCCGGCGGCGCCCGAAGAGACCGGCTACACCGCGCCGGACGATCCGATCCCGCCGTCGGACAAGGATGCGCCGCCAAAGCGGCGCACCAAGGCCGACAAGATGCAGCCGGCGCAACGCCTCGCGGTCGGCGCCAAGGTCAAGGACGATTGGTGGACGCTGTTCCACTCGCCGGCGCTCGACAAGGTGATGCGCGAGGCGCTCGACGGCAGTCCGACCATTGCCCAGGCGACCGCGACGCTGGCGCAGGCGCGCGAATTGACCATCTCCGCGCTCGGGGCCGAATACCCGCAGGTCGATCTGTCGGCCGGTCTCTCGCGTCAGCAGTTCAACCCGGCGCCGAGCGGCGTGGTGCGCGCCCCGGTGCCGGTCAGCGTGTATTCGATCGGGCCATCGGTCAGTTATGCGCTCGACGTGTTCGGCGGCATCAAGCGGCAGGTCGAGGCGCAGTCGGCGCTGGCCGATGTCAGCGACTATCAGCTTGCCGCCGCATATCTGACGCTGGGCGGCAACATCGCGACGCAGGCGATCACGATTGCCGGGTTGCGGGCGCAGATCAAAACCGTCGAAGCCATCTTGGCCGACGACGAGCGCAACGTCGCGCTGGTCAAGACCGCGCAGGCCGGCGGCACCGCGACGATGGTTGACGTCACCACGGCGCAGAGCCAGCTCGCCAACGACCGCACCTTGCTGCCGCCGCTCCGCCAGCAATTGAGCGTGGCGCGCGATGCCTTGGCGGTTTATGCCGGCAAGACGCCCGCCGATTGGTCGCCGCCCGATTTCGACCTTGACGGCATCACCTTGCCAAAGCTCGTGCCGCTGAGCCTGCCGTCGGCGCTGGTGCGGCAGCGGCCCGACATCCTCGCGGCAGAGGCGCAGCTGCACGCCAACGCGGCGCAGATCGGCGTCGCGGTCGCCAACCTCTATCCCAGCGTCACGCTGAACGCCAATGTGCTGCAGAGCGCGACGCAGCTCGGCAATTTCTTCTCCGGCGCTTATACCGCGTTCAATCTGGGGGCGGCGCTGACCGCACCGATCTTCCACGGCGGTGCGCTGCGCGCCCAGGCGCGCGCGGCAAAGGATGCGTTCGACGCGGCGTGGGCAGCCTATCGCGGCACCGTCATCCGCGCCTTCGGCGAGGTCGCGGATCTGCTGCAGGCGCTGGCGCATGACGCCGAGGCGGTCAAGACACAGCGCGCTGCTCTTGCGGTGTCGGAGCAGGCGCTGCGCCTCGCGCGGCTCAGCTATCAGGAGGGCAATTCGACCTTGTTGCAGCTGCTCGATCCGGAGCGCCAGCGCCAGCAGGCGCAGCTCGGCGTCGTCCGCGCCGAACAGCAGCGTCTCATCGATACCGCTCAGCTGCTGGTCGCGCTCGGCAGCGGCTGGTGGAACACGCCGCCCAGCGTGCCGGGGCCGGAACCCGAGCCGCACGCGATGATACCGGGCTCCCCGACGTCGTCTCCGGTGCCGCCGCCCAGTGGTCCGCCCGACGACGGCCCATTCTGGGAAAAGTGGTTTAAGTAGTCGCGGGGGAGATCAGCTGCGCTGCAGCAACCGCGCGCCGAGGTCGCGGCCGCCGAACAGATGCAGATGGAAATGCGGCACCGCCTGATGCGCCGCATGGCCATGGTTTGACAGGATGCGGTAGCCGCTCTGGGCGATCCCCTCGGCCTGGGCGATCTTGCCGATTGCGCGCATGAACGCGGCCAGCTCGGCATCGCTCGCCTTCGCCGAGAAGTCGTCGGCCGAGACGTATTCCCCCTTCGGGATCAGCACGACATGGCTTGGCGCCTGCGGCTCGATATCGCGGAACGCCAGCACATGCTCATCCTCATAGACCTTGGTGCAGGGAAGCTCGCCGCGCAGGATGCGGGCGAAGACGTTGTCGCGGTCGTAGGCCATCGTTCCACCTGATTGCCG
>JAFAWI010000562.1 GCA_019241915.1 Alphaproteobacteria bacterium | reverse complement strand
AAAACAGCGCGTCGCGCTTGCCCGTGCGCTCGCCAAGATGCCCAAGCTGCTGCTGCTCGACGAGCCGCTCGCCGCGCTCGACCGCAAGCTGCGCGAGGAGACCCGGCTGGAGCTGGTCGGCATCCAGGAACGCATCGGCACCAGCTTCGTCGTGGTGACGCATGACCAGGAAGAGGCATTGGGTATGGCCTCTCGCATCCGGTCATGGAGGCGGGACGCATTGTCCAGGTCGGCACAGCCGCCGAGATCTACGAGCGGCCGAATTCCCGCTTTGTTGCCGATTTTGTTGGCGCGGTGAACCTGTTCGAAGGTTCGGCACGGCGGGAACTTGCATTGCCACCGGGCGTTGCGGCGCTGGCGGTGCGGCCCGAGAAGCTGATGCTGTCAGCCGCGCGACCGGAGGGTTTCGCGCTGGCCGCGACGGTCAGCGCGTTGAACTACCAGGGCGGCGTCTCGCTCGTCCATATGACCACCGAATGGGGCCAGCCGCTGAAGGCCCGGCTGCCCAGCGCCGCCGCCGCTGCTTTCAGCCGCGGCGCCACGGTCTGGGCCAGTTGGGACCCGGCGGACGCCGTCGCGTTGTCGCGATGACCGGTCTGGAACGCTGGCGCCGGTGGGCTTTGGTCGGACCGCCGTTTCTCTGGCTGCTCCTGTTCTTCCTGCTGCCGCTCGGCATCGTTGCGGCGATCAGCCTGTCGCAGGCGACGGACACGATCCCGCCCTACGCACCACTTGTCGTGCACGGGCCGAGCGGTTTTGAGACCGCCGCGACGCTCGGCAATTACCGGCTGGTCGTCGAGGGTGATTTTCACCCCTATTTCAACTCGCTGATTTATGCGGCGGCAGCCACGGCGCTGTGCCTGCTGATCGGCTATCCACTTGCCCTTGCCATCGCACGCGCCCCGAAAAGTTGGCGCAACCTGCTGTTGTTCTTGGTGGTCCTGCCGTTCTGGACCAGCCTGTTGATCCGCGTCTATGCCTGGATCGCCATCCTGCAGCCAACCGGCCTGATCAACCGGGTATTGCAGGGGCTGGGGCTGACCCATGCGCCGCTGATGCTGATCTACAACGATTTTGCGGTCGTCCTCGGCCTCGTCTACGGCTACCTGCCGTTTATGGTCTTGCCGCTGTACGGCAGCCTATCGAGCATGGACGAGGCGCTGGTTGAGGCCGCCGCCGATCTCGGCGGTTCGCCGGCGCGGGTGTTCCGCGCGGTGGTGCTGCCGCTGTCGCTGCCCGGGGTGGCGGCGGGCGCGCTGCTTGTCTTCATTCCGGCGATCGGCGAATTCGTCATTCCCGACCTGCTCGGCGGTCCATCGACGCTGATGCTGGGCACATTATTGTGGCAGGAGTTTTTTGCCGAGGTCGACTGGCCGGCGGCGTCCGCCGTTGCGATGGTGCTGGTCGCGCTGGTGACAGCGCCGGTGCTGCTGGCGCAGCGCCTGAGCGAGCGGCCGGTATGAGCCGAATCACGCTCGTTCGGGCTGCGGCCCTGGCGTTCGGTTTCGGCTTCCTCTACCTGCCGCTGGCGCTGCTTGTCGCTTATTCGTTCAACGCCTCGCGGCTGGTTGCGGTGTGGGGAGGCTGGTCGTTGCATTGGTACGGCGAGCTGGCGCGCGACGCGAAGTTTCGCGACGCGGCACTGACCAGTGTTGAAATCGCCGTGATCGCGGCGACCCTTGCCTTGGCGCTGGGGACCGGCGCCGGTCTCGCGATGGCCCGTGTCGCGCGGTTCCCCGGCCGCGCCGTCTTCGGTTTTCTGCTGCTGGCGCCGCTGGTCGTGCCCGAAGTCATCCTTGGCCTGTCGCTTCTGCTGCTGTTCGTCGCCTCGCAAGCCTGGTTCGGCTGGCCGGCGAGCCGCGGTGTCGCGACCGTGACGATTGCGCACGCAACATTCGCCGCGTGCTTTGTCGCGGTGTTGGTGCGGGCCCAGCTCGCCGGCTTCGACCGCAGCCTCGAAGAAGCCGCGCTGGACCTCGGCGCCACGCCTGGGCGGGTGCTGTGGCAGGTCACGCTGCCCGGGATCCGGGCGGCGCTGGTGTCGGGCTGGCTGCTCGCCTTCACACTGTCGTTCGACGACCTGGTCGTCGCCAGCTTTGTCTCCGGCCCGTCGGCGACGACGCTGCCGATGGCGGTCTATTCGAGCGTGCGCCTTGGGGTGACGCCCGAGGTCAATGCGCTCGCCACGGCGTTTATCAGCGGCGTGGCGATCCTCGTGGGCTTGGCCTTTGCATTGATCGCTCGCCAGGAGCGCCAACGGCGGCAGGCATGGGCATGAACCGGCTTGCGGTGCGCCTCGCCGCCGCGGTCGCGGCGTTGTGGGTTGCCGACGCTGCCGCGGCGGCGCTCGACCCGGGGCGCATCGCGGCGATCGACAAGGCCGCCGCGGCGTTCGTCACGCTCGGCAAGGAGGCGTACAAGACGGGAGCCGCGCCGCGCCAGTCCGATCCGCAAGTCGACAAGCTGCTGGCGACGGTCTGCGACACGACGGGACTCAACCAGGGCAACGCTCCGACGTTCGCGCAGATCGACGCGCTCAACGATTGGCTGCTGCGGCTGACCCAAGTGGGCACCGTCTACCTGCTCGCGGGCACCGGCATCGCCGATGCGACCAAAACGGATGCCCTCGACGATGCGGTCAAAGCCAAGATCGCCGCCAATACGGTTGCTTTTGCGCCGGAGATCGGCCGCTACATCGATGCCGAGCTGGCGGTGACCCAGGCCGAGATTGCCGCCATTCTGGCGCATATGACGGAAGACCCCCCGCTCTTTGCGACGGCCAAGGCGCGAGCCGGGCTCGTCCGGCTGCGCACCGGGCTGGTACGCACGTTGGCCGGAGTGGTGACGACGATGCCGGTTACCGGGCTCGACCCGAAATGGCCGGCGGCGCGCATCCCGGCGCTGACCGCAATCTCACCGGTGGCCGCCGCCTTCCTTACCCCGGAAGATCGCCAGCAGCTTCATGACATGGCGGCGGTCACCGCCGAAAAGGTTTCCGACAAGTCGGCGAAAGCCGGCCTCGCCCAGTTCGCCAAGACGCTCGCGCCCTAGATCCGCCGGCAGCGCAGCCAGCAACGAGGTTACGGCCGCGCCGGCCAGACCGGTTGATGGTAGCCGAGCGGCACGGTGGGGCGTGCCCAGCGGGGCGGGGTTTCCGACAGCTGCAGCGTCGGGGCGAGGTGCTTGAGCTTACCGGCCGGGGTGACGCTCTCGGTCGACCACGCCTCGATCTCCTCGGGCCGGAACTCGGAAGGGATGTCCCTGAGTTGCGCCTCGGGTACCTCGCCGCGGCCGACCAGCCAGCGCCCGCTCTGCGCCAGCGAGCAGCGCACCAGCCAGCTGCCGCCCTCGGTGGCCCGCCGGCTCAGCGCGACCAGCGCGCCAAAGGCCATCAGATAGCCGGTCAGGTAGTCGATCGCCGAGACCGGGTAGAATTGCGGCCCGGGCTCCTGGCCTGGGAACAATTGGCCCTGCCGCCAGGTGATGCCGCTGACATTCTGCACCACGGTATCAAAGCCACGCCGCGCCGCCCACGGCCCGACATGGCTGAACGCGCACAGCGAGACATAGATGAGACCCGGCCGCGCCTCGGCCAGTTCCTCCGGCGACAGGCCGCGGCCCGCGAGGGTGCCGGGCCGGTAGCCCTGGACAAAGACATCGGTCTCGCGCGTCAAATCTTTGAGCGTCTGGAGCTGTGCCGGGTCGCGCAAATCGAGCTGCGCCGACAGCTTCCCGTGACCGGTGTCAAACTCCTGGTAGCCGAGGTTCGGCAGGTGCGCAGCGGTGATCTTGAGCACATCGGCGCCGTGTTCGGCGAGCGTCCGTGCGCTTGATGGGCCGGCCAGAACGCGGGTCAAGTCGAGGACACGGATGCCCGACAAAGGCCGGTCGCCTTGCGGCAGCTTCTCGGCCGGCGCCTCGCCGATCTTGACGATCTCGAACACCGGCAGCGCCGCGAGTGCCTTGGCCTG
>JAFAWI010000554.1 GCA_019241915.1 Alphaproteobacteria bacterium | reverse complement strand
AACGGCAAGATCGTGCCGTTTGTGCCGTTTACCAAGCTCGAGGGCGACCGCATTGCCGGCGTCCATAGCCTTTGAGGGCCTTGCCGATGTCGCGCCGCCGCTAGCCTGCTCGCGCGGCGCCACGGCCACGTTTTACCTGTCGATCGCGCTTGCCTCTGCCGCGATCATCGCGCTGCAGCTGGCGATCATGCGGATTTTCGCGGTCGGCAGCTGGGCCCATTTCGGTTCGCTCGTGGTCAGCTGGGCAATGCTCGGCTTTGGCCTCAGCAGCGCGGGGCTCTGTGCCGCCAGTCGCTATGTCAAACGCCGCGCAGACGCCGTGGGGACCGCGGCGCTGCTGCTGTTCGGGCCGGTGACGATTGCGGCCAACCTGGCGGCGCAACAGGTGCCGTTCAATGCGGTCTTCATGCTGCAGGACGCACAGCAGCGCTGGCGGTTGGCGGCGAACTTTGCGCTCTACCTGGCGCCCTTTGTCGCCGGCGCGACCTTTCTCGGCGCGGTGTTTGTCCGGAACGGCAAGCGCTTTGGCCGTGTCTATTTCGCCGATCTGGCCGGCGCCGGTGTTGGCGGGGTCGCCTCGATGCTCGCGAGCGGCTTCGTGCCGCCCGACAAGATGATCTTGGTCCCGTTTGTTCTCGCCGTCGGCGCCGGCGCGTGCTGGACGATGGCGCGCGGCAACTGGTGGACGGCGGTGTGGCTCTGCACCGCCGCGCTGTCAGCGTTGGCGCTGCAATCGGCGGCGGACAGGTTGGGCGCGGTCACGCTCGCAGTGTCGGACTACAAGGGCGTTGCCTATGCCCGCAAGCTGCCCGACAGCCGGCGCGTGCTGCATCGGCTGTCGCCGTACGGCGAGCTGGAGGCGTATGCCAGCTCCTACCTGCACTTTGCCCCGGGTCTGTCGGACAACGCGGCGTTCAACCTGCCGGAGCTGCCGAAAAGCGCCTATCTCGGTCTCTATCTCGACGGGGACGGCCCGGCCGGCGTGATCCGCGATTTGCCGGCACACGATACGGCCTATTTTGGCTATCTGCCGATGGTCTACCCGTATCTGCTCAAGCCGCAGCCCGAGGTGTTCGTGGCGCAATTCGGCGGCGGCATCTCGACCGCCCTGGCGCTGCGCGAAGGGGCGCGCCAGGTCACGGTCGCGGAAAGCAATCCGGTGATCCTCGGCGCATTCGGCGGTGGCACGGCAATCGCCGCGTTTACCGGGCACCTGCTGACGAACCCGCGCGTCGGCGCGGTTGCCGGCGAGGGCCGCTCATTCCTGCGCGCGAGCGCACGACTGTTCGACATCGTCGATCTAAGTCTCGCCACCTCGACCGGGCTGTCGAACCCCGGCGGGTTTTCGATCGTCGAGCGCTTTGGCTACACCCGCGAAGCGATGCGGACCTATATGCGCGCACTGCGGCCCGGCGGGATACTGTCGGTGACGTTGTGGAACAAGGAGGACCCGCCGAAATCGGTGTTGCGGCTCTATGCGACGATGGTCGCGGCTGCGCGTGACGTCGATCCGGCACATGTCGCCGACGGGTTCTTTGCGGTATCGAGCTATCTGTCGACGACGACGGTGCTCTACCAGCGCGGCGGGTTCGGCCCCAACGACATCACCGCGCTGCGCGCACACACCGCGGCGATGTCATTCGACGAACTTTACTCCCCCGGCGTTGCGGTCGACGCGACGCCGTTGCCCGATCTGCTTGCCGCCTATCGCGGGGAACTCTTCGGCGCGGCGGACGCCGCGCCGGTCGATAGTACGGCGCAGGAGGGCCCGGCAACGCTGCCGGCCGTGCAGTTCGGGCGGCTCGTCTGGGACCGGCTGGTGCGCGGCGGGTGGCAACCGCTCGCCGGTGGCTACGTCTTCGATATCGCCCCGCTCGACGACGACCGGCCGTACTTCGCCGGTTATCTGCGGCTCAGAGACCTGCCGCGCCTGCTCGACCGGCTCGACCTCCTGCAGGACGAATGGGGCTATCTGCTGCTGTGGTTCGCGCTCGCGGTGTCGGTGCTGGCGGCGCTGCTGCTCGTCGCGCTGCCGGCGGCCTTCGGCTGGCGGACGGTGGTTTCCGATTTTCCGGGTCGCGGCCGCACCATCGCGTATTTCGGCTGCCTCGGGGTGGGTTACATCGCTGTCGAGATCGGCCTCGTCTCGAAGTTCGTGCTGGCGCTGAGCAATTACACGGTCTCCGCGGCGGTGACGATCACCAGCCTGTTGGTGTGTTCCGGGATCGGCAGCCTGCTGTCGCAGCGCGCGCTCGACGGTGCGCGCCGCATGTTGCCGGCGCTGCTCGGCGCGATCGGGGTGCTGCTGCTGATCGAGGCGGCCTGCTTTGACCCGGCGATCGAGTGGATCGGCACGCTGCCGGCGGTATTGCGGCCGGTCGGGTGCGTCGTGCTCATGCTGCCGGCTGCTGTGCTGATGGGGTTTCCGATGCCGCTGGCGATGACCACCCTGGCGCGGCTCGGCAAGGAGCGGGTATTCGTCTGGGCGTGGGGGATCAATGGCTGCTGTTCGGTGGTCGGGGCGACGCTCGCGCCGATCGTCGCCACATCGCTCGGCCTCGATGCCGTTTTGGCGCTTGCCGGCAGCGCGTATCTCGCGGCAATTCCGGCCGTCGGCGGCTTGTTCCGCACTGCCGCGCCTGCGGTCGCCGCATCGCTTTGACCAGGCGCAAGGCGGGGTTGGGCGGGCTGGCGCTGGCGGTCGCCATGCTGCTCGTGACGTCGGCCGAAGCCGGCGAAAGGCAGGGCGCCGCTGGCGAAGGCAAAGCGGCATGCGCGGCGCAAGCGGTCCGCCCGCTGCCGGCGGCACGGCGCGCGCTCGCATCCTTCGACAACTCCGCGTTTCCGTACGACGGGATCAATCCAGCCGACGGCCGGTCCTTTCTCGATTACGACAAGGACGGGCAGCGCGGCCACACCTCGCCGCGCGGGAGTCTGCTTCTTGAAGCCGACACCTACAGCGACCGCCGCAGCTTGTTGTTCCTGCCGCGCGGCTTAGATCTGTCGCGCCCGGACAAGGCTCTGATCGTCGTGTTCTTCCACGGCAATCTGGCGCGGCTCGACGCCGATGTCGTACGCCGCCAGCGCGTCCCGCAACAGCTCGCCGACAGCGGCCTCAACGCGGCGTTGGTGGCGCCGCAGCTTGCGGTGAACGCTGCCGATTCCAGCGCCGGCAATTTCTGGCGGCCCGGCTTTTTCCGCCAGTACCTGGCGGAGGCGGCGGAGCGGCTGGCGGGGTTGCACGGCGCGCCATGCACGCGTGCGCTGTTAGACCAACTCGGAGTGGTGGTCGTGGCCTATAGCGGTGGCTACAACCCGGCCGCCTATGCGCTCGCCGTGGGTGGTGCGGGCGCACGGCTGCGCGGCGTGGTGCTGCTCGACGCGCTCTATGGCGAAACCGACAAGTTCGCGGCATGGGTCGAAGGCGCGCAGACCAGCGCCGAACGGCCGTTCTTTTTCAGCGCGTACTCCGACTCGAGCCGCGCCGAAAACATGGCGCTGCAGCAGCAACTGCTGACGGCCGGCATCGAGCTGACACCGCCGCGGCGCACGATGCGCTTGCACCCAGGCGACGTCAGCTTCCTCTTCGCCGGCGCCGGGATCGACCATCGGGACTTCGTCACCCACGCCTGGGTCCGCGACCCGCTCCGCGCGGTCCTGTCAGCGATCGAGGGCTCTCGCTCGGTGCGTCGCCCGGCTCCAAGTCCTCTTCGCTAACCGCCGTCCGGGCGCCGAATGGAGCGGGGTGAGCGGCCAGGCGAAGCTGATTTCGTGGCCGTCCGGGTCGGCGATGTGAAAGAAGCGCTCGCCCCATGGGGCATCGCGCGGCGATGCCTGCGGCTCGATCCCGGCGGCGACAAGGCGGGCGTAGAGGCCGTCGACGTCGTCGTCGTAAAAGATCGCGCGGCCCCACCAGGCGACCTCGGCCGGCTCCGCGATCAGGTTGAGATACGACCCGCCGGCGCGGAAGCTGGTGAAGCTTGCGGTTTCACCGCCGTACAGCATCTCAAAGCCGCAGAGCCGGTAGAACCGCACCGCGGCGCTCATGTCGCGCGTGGCCAGGGTGACGGCGCTGAGCGCGGTGATCGCCACGGCCGGTGCCGTCCAGCGGCAATTCCGGCGGCTCAGTAGCCGCCAATGACGAATTTTTCTTCGACGACGAAGCTCTTGATACGGCCGATGAACAGCGCGCCGTCGGCGTGGAGCCGTCTGGCTTCGGGCGAGGCGTTGGCGCTGGCCATCGCGTCGGCGTCGTCGAACCAGGTTTCGGCGATGCCGTCGACCTCGACCTCGGTCTCGACGATATCGGGCCGGGTCCGCGTTCCTTTGATGTGGTTTTGCACATAGCGCCGCATGCCCGGCACCGCGTGCGCGAGCGGCGCGTGGATCTCGACCCAGTGACGCACGAACTGCTCGTGCGTCAGCTCCGGACGCCGCGTCAGCAGCGAGACGCTCTTGATCATCAGGCACTCTCCGATCGGGCGCGGGCGCCGTCGAGGAACAGGGTTACGGCGGCGCGCGCATGGTGGGCGATCTCGCCCGCGCTGAGCGGCACACCCAGCCCCAGGGCGCGGCGCTGCGGCGCGGTAACGATAGACAGAATAAACTGCTCGGCAGCAAACCGTGGCTCGAGGTCGCCGCGCAGCTCGCCGCTGGCGATACGCGGCGCCAGATGGCTGGCGATGCGCTCGATGCCGCTCGCCGCGCCCAGTTCATGCAGGATGCGCGCAAGCCCGGGGAACCGCTGCGCCTCATGAATGACGAGGCGGTGCAGCGCCAGCGCCTCCGGGGTCAGCGCGATCCTCAGCATGTACTCGGCCGCAGCCTGCAGCGCGTCGCCAAGATCGGGCGGCGACAACAGCGCAGCATCGAAGGGCGGCAGCCACCGCTGCATGAGCCGGCGGACAACGGCCTCGAACAACTGCTCCTTGCCGGGAAACCGGTGGTAGAACGTCCGCTTGGAGATGCCGGCGCGCTTGGCGACCGCCTCAATGCTGGTCGCGCCGAACCCGTGACCGAGGAACAAGCTCTCCGCGACGTCGAGTATCCGCTCGGCCAGCTGCGCCGATTGCTGACGCGATGGGCGCCCGCCGCGTCCGCGCGTTTCAGGCCGGCCATGCTCCACGGTAGGCCCCGTCACTCCGTCTGCCCCTGTGGTGATAGGAGGAAGCTTAGCCGATGCTCCCCCCAACGCAACCGACGCGTTTATTTTTGACGCCGGCACCGCACGGCGATGAGACTGGCGGCGGCGACGGCCTTTCGGGCAACATCGGTTCACGGGAACAGGGGAGCGATAGCATGCAGATCGAGCTCGGCGGTATGCGCGCGATCACGGAAAAGCGCGGCGCTTTCCGCCAAAAATGAACTGACACGCGGCTTGCTGAACGGCGGATTGTGCTTCGCTTACCCGCCTTACAGGTAAGATTAGAGATCCAGAAACGCCGTTTCGTTCTCGCCCTGCAGCACAAAATCGAAGCGGTAGACGCCGCCTTCGCCGCGCCGGGCAATCAGCGTGCGGCGCACGCTCTCCTCGTCGATCGACGACAGCAGCGGATCGCTGGCGTTCGCCGGCTCATCGGAGAAGTAGATGCGGGTGTGCAGCTGGCGCAGCAGCCCGCGGGCAAAAAACGCAACGTTGATGTGCGGCGCCTGCAGCGCATTGCCGCGACCCGGCACCGGACCGGGTTTTATCGTCCTGATCCGGAAGCGGCCTTCGGCGTCGGTGGCGACGCGGCCATAGCCATGGAAGTTCGGGTCGATTTTCTTGTCGGCCTGCTCGTCGGCGAGGTGGTCGTAGCGGCCGGCAGCATTGGCCTGCCACAGCTCGATCAGTGCGTCCGGTACTGCCGCGCCGTCGCCGTCGACGACGCGGCCCTCGATCGTCAGCCGCTCGCCCTGCGGGTTGTGGCGCGTCATGTCGGCCCATTCGGGCCGGTCGAGGCCGAGCGCGAAAAACGGTCCGACGGTCTGCCCCGGTGTGGGGATCAACTTGGCGGCCATCGTCGACCTCCCCCTACTGCACTTCAAACGGCGTCTCCTCGCGGCCGCGCAGCACCATGTCGAAGGCATAGCCGAGCGCCCATTCGGGCTCGCTTAAATTGGGGTCGTAGTCGGCGATCAGCCGCTCGCGCGCCTGGCGGTCCGCGGTGCTGTTATAGATCGGGTCATATTGCAGCAGCGGATCCCCCGGGAAATACATCTGCGTGATAAGGCGCGCGACGAAACCGCCGCCGAACACCCCAAAATGCAGGTGGGCCGGGCGCCACGCATTAGGCTGATTGCGCCAGGGATAGGCGCCGGGCTTGATCGTGACAAAGCGGTAGCGGCCGTCACCGTCGGTGATCGCCTGGCCGGCACCGGTAAAATTGGGGTCGAGCGGCGCGTCGTGCTGGTCGACCGGGTGGCGATAGCGGCCGGCGGCGTTGCATTGCCAGAGCTCGACCAGCGTGTTCGGCAGCGGCCGCTCGTCCTCATCGAGAATGCGGCCGGTGACGATGATGCGCTCGCCAAGCGGCTCACCCGCATGTTCCCGGGTCAGATCGGTCGCCTCCGGGCCGGCCCAGCCCGAGACAAAGCTCGGGCCGGTGATTTCCGAGAGCGTGTGCTCGAAGCGGATCAAGGGCCGCATCGGCGCACGTTTCACCGTGCTGGCGTAGTCAGGATAGAGGTAAGGCGGCTGTCCGCCGTCACGATGGCGCGCGTAGGAGGGAGGCTCTGCCATATCGGCTCCTCGCAAATGACGCGGGAAAGTGAGCTTTGGCCGCCCCAGCGGTCAAGAGCGGCCATGTCGCGGGTTGCCTCAGGCATTGCCGGCGGTGCTTTGCCAAGCGTTCGTGCAAACGGCGCGCATGCCATGTCGCGGGGGGTATGCCTGTTCAAGCCCGCTGGCGCAAAGTGGCCGCCGATGGTGATCCAGACCCGCGTCCATCGCTACGACGGCAATGCGGCGCAGATGCCCAGTTTGCCGGACGAGGGGTGGGGCGAGCTGCAGGGTCGCCGCCGGATAGGTCGCTTACGGAACTTGAGCGCTCGTTCCGGCGAACGGTGGGCCGAAAGCCGGCGTTTTAGACGCCTCCACCGGCGCCAGCCCTGACGCTCGCGCCCGCGGCCTCGATTGCGAGGTCAGGGCAAAGCCGCGATGATCGCCGCCGATGAGCAGCCCGCAACACGCGCTCGCCCTGGTGCCGGGCGTCTTGGGCCGACGCAGAGTGCCGCGGCACCCGCATCTGCACGGCGCCGAACTCGCCTGGGCGGTCGCGTTCGTCGTACCGTACGCGACGGTGATCGCCGCCTTCGCCGTCTATCCGATCGCCTATGCCGTTTGGCTCGGCGGCAACCCTGCGCTTTATGCCGAGCTTTTCAGCGATCCTGCCTATCCGGTGGCAATGGCGAACACGGCGTTCTTCGCCGGCTTCGGCGCCAACACGATGATGTTTGCGGCGCTGCTGCTCTCCGGTTTTTTTACGCGGCGGCAGCGCTGGGTCAAACCGCTGCTCGCGGTCTGCCTGCTGCCTTGGGCGCTACCGGCAATCCCCGCCTTTGTCTCGTTCCATTGGATGTTGATCGGCGAGTACGGCTTTCTGAACAGCGCGCTGTGGCAGCTTTTTGGCATCGATGGGCCGCAATGGTTCAATCAAGGGTGGCTCTCGCTCGGTTGCGACATCATTGCCTATGTGTGGAAATGGCTGCCGTTCTGGACGCTGATCCTGGTCGGCGGGCGAATGGCGATCCCGCAGGAGCTGTACGAGGCCGCGGATATCGACGGCGCCGGGGTGGTGCGCCGTTTTCTTCACATCACCGTGCCGCTGCTCGGCAACCTGTATCTGATCTGCACCGCGCTGGCGGCGATCTGGATTGCCGGCGATTTCACCGCGGTCGAACTGGTCTCAAACGGTGCGCCGGCGCGCGCGAGTGACGTGCTCGCAACCCTCAGTGAGCATTACGCCTTCGATTCTGGACGGCCGGCGCTCGGCGTGGCCGCGGCGCTGTCAGCGCTACCGGTGCTGATCCCGCTCGTGATCGTCTTGATGCGCCGGATCGAGGCGCGCGCGGTGCAGCTATGACCGCGGTTGCGGCGGCGCGCCGGCGAGCGGCGGCGCGCCGTCGATGGCGCCGCTGGCCGGTTGCGCTCGGGTCGGCGCTCCTCGGGCTGGCGCTGCTGTGCTGGTCGCTGCTGCCGGTCTACAACATGCTGTTGATCGCGCTCGATCCGGATGAGGGCGATGTCGAGTTCGCCGGCGCGATCTGGCCGGACGAGCCGTCGCTCAACAGCTTTCGCGCCGTGCTGGCGCAGGACCACTGGTACCTCGAGGATTTCTGGCGCCAGTTCGGCAACAGCTTCTACATCGGATTGCTGACCATGGCGCTGACGGTGGCGGTCGCATCGCTGGCGAGTTTTGCGGTCGGCCGGATGCGGCTCGCCAAGGCACGCCTGCTGACCAATACGGCGCTGCTCGTCTACGCGGTTCCGGCCGCGCTGTTGGCGATCCCGTTCGTTCGGCTATGCCAGCGCTACGGCCTCGCCGACAACGTTTGGGCGGTCGTCGCGGCGGAAGTGACCTTTGCGATCCCGTTCGCGGTGCTGGTATTGCAGCAATACGGCACGATCATTCCGCTTGAATTCGATGAAGCCGCGCGCATCGATGGGGCTTCTCCGTTCCAGGTCTACTGGCACGTCTACCTGCCGCTGATGGCGCCGGCCTTGGCGGCGGTCGGCACGTACGCGCTGCTGCTGGCCTGGGGCGAATACGTCTACCAGTACTTGCTGCTGTCATCGCCGCGAAATTGGACGGTGGCGGTGGCGATCGAGCAGTTCTTTGACGCCGACGAGGCGCCGTGGAATTACATGATGGCGCTGGCGATCGTTTACGCGTTACCGCCGATCGCGACGTTCTACGCGCTGCGCCGCTACATGACCGCCGGGCTGACGATGGGCGGCATCAAGGGTTGATGCGCGATCCTGCGTCCGTTCATTGCTTTAGATTATTTTCATATGATCGGCGAGGTGCCATTGACGGCGCCCCGAAACGGGTCTCTGCTCTCGTTGCGGCCCGCCAAAAAAAGAAGGGCTGCCGGCTCGAAGAGCCGGTTTTGAACAGGGGAAAGGACGACAAATGCGGCTGACCCGCCGGTCCGTGCTGCGCAGCGGCAGCGCCCTTGCTTTCGCGGGCGCGCTCGCGCGCCCCTCTATCGCCAAGGCGGCGGCCACCACGGCGACGGTGTGGTGGGTGCAGGGCTTTGCGCAGGAAGAAGACATCGCCTTCAAGCAATTGGTTGAGGATTATCAGAAGGCCAGCGGGAACACGATCGACTACAGCATCGTGCCGTTTGCCGCGATGCGCCAGAAAGAAGTCGCCGCGTTAACAAGCGGGCTGGTCCCCGACATCATCGATCTCGGCGACTATTTCTTTGGCGTCTCGAGCGCCTGGAACGACCAGCTGGTCGATTTGACCGATGTCATCGAGACTCAGAAACCGCTGTTTATGCCGACGGCGCTGCAGACCGCCTTCGCGTATAACAACGTCACAAAAAAACGTAGCTATTACATGATCCCGAACCGCATGGCGGTTACACCCTTCCATGTCTGGAAGTCTTTGCTCGCCAAGGCGGGCTACCAGCCGTCGGACATTCCGAAGACGTGGGATGCGTTTCTCGATTTTTTTCCGCAGGTCGCCGACAAATTGCGGTCGCAGGGCAACCGCAACGTTTATGCGTATTCCATCATGATCAGCGCCGCCGGGTTCGACCACGTCGGGCATTTCGATCATTTTATGAACGCATACGGCGGCCAGGACTTATTCACGCCCGACGGCAAAGTGCATACCGGCGACGCCAAAATTCGAGAAGCCGCGGTGAATGTGGTCAACAGGCTGGCGACGGCGTTCAAAAAAGGATTTATGCCGTCGGCGATCCAGAACTGGAACGACAACGACGATAACAATGCCTTTCACTCCAAGCTGCTGGTGATGGACCTGGACGGTACGATTTCGACCGAGGTCGCGCTCTGGAAGCAAAAGGAGGAATACAACGATATCCTGACCTTAGGTCTTCCGCTCGGCAATGACGGCAAACCGGTGACCGGCGTCATGGCGACGCAGGCGCTGGTGGTTCCGAAAGGCGGCCCCAACCTCACCGTTGCCAAGGACTTTCTCAAATATTCGATCGAGCCGAAGGCGCTTGCGGCCCTTCTGAAGGGCGGGCTCGGCCGGCGACTGCCGCCGATGACCTCTATTGTCGAGGACGACAAGGCGTACTGGCTCGACCCCAACAACGAGCCGCTCGCCGCCTATACCCGGCAGGGCATGTACGGTCCGACGGTTGCACCTTATGAGGTGTTCAACCCGGCGCGCGCGCAAGTCTCGACCGAGCATGTATTCGCTCTGGCGATCCTCGATGTGATCAACAAAGCGGTCACTCCCGAGGCGGCAGTCGATAAGGCGTTCGCGCGCTGCGATGCGATCTTCGCGCAATACCCGATCGGGACGACGTAGCCCGCCAGCCGGAACGCGCCCGATCGCCGCCGGTGCGGACAAATCCGCGGCCCGCCCGACATTTGCCGCCGTGGCGCGATAACCGTTGGTGCCGACCGCGGCGTCAGCTTAATGTAAGCTCCCGAAAACGGCCGACGCCCGCAGGCCCCGTTGCCGCGACCGGCTAAGGGAGGGAGACCATTATGCGGCTGACACGGCGGTCGGTTCTGGAGACTTCCGCGGCCTTTGCGGCTGTAAGCGTGTTGTCGCGTCCGTTTGTCGCGAATGCGGCCGCCAAGACCGCCACGGTTTGGTGGATCCAGGGTTTCGCGCAGGAAGAAGACATCGCCTTCAAGAAGATCGTCGACGACTACGAGAAGGCGAGCGGCAACAAGATCGACTATACGATCGCGCCCTATGCGCCGATGCGGCAAAAAACCGTCGCGGCCATCACCAGCGGCGATGTCCCCGACCTGTTTCAGAACAGCCCCACCGAGATGAACGCCGTCTGGGCATGGGACGACAAGCTGGTCGATCTCGGCGATGTCGTCGAGACGCAGAAGGCCGAATATACCGAGGCAGCGCTGCTCTCGGCGAACTGCTACAACAGCGTCACCAAGAAGCGCAGCTATTACCTGGCGCCGTACCAGACGGCGTCGCTGCCGAACCATATCTGGCGGCCGCTGGTCGAAAAGGCCGGCTACAAGATGGAGGACATCCCCAAGACCTGGGATGCCTATTACGGCTTCTTCAAGGACGTGCAAAAGAAGTTGCGCGAGCAAGGCATGCGCAACGTTTACGGGCTCGGTTTCCAGCTGACGACCCAGGGCAACGACCCGAACAACTTCTTCGGCTACTGGCTGCTCGCTTATGGCGGCGGCAACCTGGTCGACAAGAGCGGAAAGCTCCATCTCGACGACCCTAAGGTCAAAGAGGCCGTCGTCAAGACCATCGAGGTTCCAACGACCTTCTACAAGGAAGGTTTCGTCCCGCAGAGCGCGATCAACTGGAACGATGCCGACGACAACAACGCCTTCCACGCCAAGCAGATTGTGATGGACCTCGACGGCACGATCTCGACCGAAGTTGCCATTATCAAGAACAAGGAAGACTACGACGACATCGTGGTCCAGGGCCTGCCGCTCAGCAACGATGGCAAGCCGGTGCCGGCGCAGGTCACCAATGGCGGCGGGATGATTCCAAGAGGCGCGAAGAACGTCGAGGTCGCCAAGGATTTCCTCAAGTATCTGATCCAGCCCAAAGTAACCAACGAATACCTGAAAATCGGCATGGGGCGAAACGTCCCGGCGTTCGCCTCGATCGTCAAGAACGACTCGTGGTGGACCGAGGACCCGCACCGCAAAGCCTATGTCGAGCAGGCTTTGCTCGGTCCGACCGAGCCTGACTTCTTCGTCTACAACCCGGCCTGGGCTGAAGTGCGCAACCAGCACGTCTTTGGCGCTGCCTGGGCCGACGTCCTCAAGAATGGGATGACCCCGCAAGCCGCCACCGAGAAGGCGTTCAAGTGGGTCGAGCAGATTTTCGCCAAGTACCCGATCGAAAGCACATAACGCACCAATCTGTGCGTTGGGACGCCGCGCCCGGATCGCCGCGCCGCTGCGGCACCGGCTGCGACGGGCGCAATGCAGCCTTGCAAAATGTTTGTCGGGTTGCGATGCCCGACCTATAGTCCGCCCCAGAACAAGTGTGCCGTGGGCCGCCGGGCGAACGGGAAGGGAAACGGATGACGCTGATCAGCAGACGCTCGGTGCTTCGCAGCTCGCTCGCCGTGGCGGCGGCCGGGTCGCTGGCCCGACCGTTTATCGCCAATGCGGCGGCGAAGACGGCAACCGTGTGGTGGACCCAGGGTTTCGTGCCCGAAGAGGATGCCGCTTTCAAGCGGATCGTCGAGGAATATCAAAAGCAAAGCGGCAACACCGTTGACTTCAGCCTGATCCCGTTCGCGCCGCTGATGCAGAAGATCGTGTCGGCGCTGACCAGTGGCGACGTTCCCGACCTGATCTCGCACGATATCAACGATCAGGTGGTTGTGCCGCAGAATGCTTGGGACGATAAAATCGTTGACGTCTCCGACGTCATCGATACGCAAAAAGACAAGTATCATCCGACGGTTTACCTCGGCACACAGTACTACAACAACACGACAAAAAAGCGCGGCGGTTACCTGATCCCATTCAAGACTGCGGTGCTCCCGTTTCACGTTTGGACGCCCTTGGTCGAGAAGGCGGGGTTCAAGCTTTCGGACGCGCCAAAGACCTGGGACGCGTTCTGGGACTTCTTCAAGCCGATGCAAGCCAAGCTGCGCGAAAGCATGCGCAATGTCTACGCGCTGGGTTTGCAATGCACGACGACGGGGCCGGCCGACGGCAACAACATGTTCCACCACTTTCTGATCGCGAATGGCGGCAACAACATCGTGACCAAAGACGGGAAGCCGCATCTTGACGATCCGCAGGTCAAGGAAGCGGTGATCAAGTCTTTGACTTTTATTACCCAAGCCTACAAGGACGGCTATGTGCCGTCGGGCGCGCTGAGCTGGAACGACGCCGACGACAACAACGCGTTCCACTCGAAGTTGTTCGTCATGGACCTCGATGGCACGATCTCCACCGAGGTGGCAATCAAGGACCAGGACGAGCGCGCGCAGGTCACCACAATGCCGCTGCCGAACAAGAATGACGGTACGCCGATGACGGCGGAACTCGGCATTGGCGGCGCCTTCATCCCCAAAGGTGCCAAGAGCATCGATGTTGCCAAGGAGTTCATGACGTACCTGATCAAGCCCGAAATATCGAATGGCTTCCTGAAGCAAGGCTTGGGTCGCTGGCTGCCGACGATGCCGTCCATCGTCAAAGAAGATCCTTTCTGGACAAAAGAGAACCCTCAGGTGGCGGCCTATGCGACCGAGGGCGTGCTCAGCGACACGGTCCCGAATTACCCGGTATTCAACCCGGGCTGGGCGGAAGTGAACGCGCAGCAAATTTGGGGGTCCGCCGAGGCGGATATCATCCGCAACGGCGCCGACCCGAAAACGGCCGCCGAGGCTGCCTTCAAAAAGATCGAGGCGATCCTCGGCAAATACCCGATCGCTCAGGGCTGAGAGGCGCGCAATGGCTTCCGTATCGGTAATCGACGTCGTCCGCCCCTCCACCGGCCGGCGTTCCTTTGTCCGCAATCTGCGCGGCGGGCTGCAGGGCTCCGAATATGCCTGGGCGATCGCGTTCTGCATCCCCTATGTCGGGGTGTTTGTCGCGTTCGTGATCTTCCCGGTGCTTTATGGACTGTGGCTCGGCCACGCGCCGAGCCTCTATGTCGAGCTGTTCCACGACCCGATCTACCAGCAGACCGTGGTCAACACGATCATCTATCTTGCGATCGGCGTGAACCTGAAGATGTTCCTGGCGCTGCTGCTGTCGGGCTTCTTCATGCGCAAGGGCTGGTGGGTCAAGGGGCTGCTGATGATCTACGTGCTGCCCTGGGCGGTGCCGGCGCTGCCGACCTTCATCTCGATCCACTGGATGCTCAACACCGAGTGGGGTCTCATCAACAACGTGCTGTGGGACATCTTTCACGTCGACGGCCCCGGCTGGCTCGATACATCGCGTTGGCTGGCGCTCGGCTCGGTCATCGTCTCGTATATCTGGAAGAACATGCCGTTCTGGACTGTCATCCTGCTCGCCGGCCGGATGGCCATCCCGCAGGAGCTGTACGAGGCTGGCGAGGTTGACGGCGCGACCGGGCTCAAGCGCTTCTTTCATATCAGCTTTCCGCTGCTGGCAAACCTCTACCTCGTTTGCACGCTGCTCTCGACGATCTTCACGCTGGGCGACTTCAACACCGCGAACTTTATCTCCGGTGGCGGGCCGGCACTGTCGACGCACGTGCTGGCGACGCTCGGCATCCGCGACGCGTTTGAGATCGCCCGGCCGCAGCTGGGGGTCGCCGCGGTGCTCTCGGCGCTGCCGCTGATGATCCCGCTGGTGATGACGTTGATGCACAAGCTGCGCACGTCGGAGGTACAGCTATGAGCGCGGCCACCGTCGACGGGACCGGACGGCAGCAGGCTGTCAGGCGGCCGAACTATCGGCGGCGCCGGCGGTTCAACGAGGCCGCAGCGATGCTGCTGGGCCTGGTGCTGGTGTTCTGGACCCTGGCGCCGATCTACAACATGGTAATGGTGGCCTTCGAGTCGCACAACGACGTGTTCAGTACCAATATCTGGCCGGCGCAACCTTCTGCCTACAGCTTCTGGATCGTTCTGACCGAAGGGTACTGGTATCTCGAATACTTTTGGCACCAATACGCCAACAGTATTTATATCGGCTTCTGGACGGTGTTTTTGACGCTCGCCATCGCTTCGATGGTCAGCTACTCGATCGGCCGGATGCGCATCCGCTACGGCTGGCTGCTGACCAACGCGGCGCTGTTGACCTATCTGGTTCCGGCATCGTTTCTGGCGATCCCGTTCTACCGGATCATGCAGGCCTATGGCCTCGGCAACAACGTGTGGTCGATCGTCGCGGTCGAGGTCACGTTCGCCACACCGTATGCGATCTTCATCTTCCAGCAATACGGCCGCAGCATCCCGCTGGAGCTCGACGAGGCGGCGCGGATCGACGGGGCGTCGCCGATCCAGGTCTATTTCCGGGTCTACCTGCCGCTGATGGCGCCGGCGCTGGTCGCGGTTGGCACCTACGCGCTGCTCCTCGCCTGGAACGAATACCTGTATCAGTTCCTGCTGCTCTCCAACAAAAGGAGCATGACGGTACCGGTGGCGCTCGCACAGTTTCTCAACAGCGACGAATCGCCGTGGAATTACATGATGGCCACCGCAATCGTCTAC
>JAFAWI010000434.1 GCA_019241915.1 Alphaproteobacteria bacterium | reverse complement strand
CGAGCCAACATCGGAGAGACGCGGGATGAAATCGCTGATGCTTTCGTGGCAGCTTTGGGCCGTGCTGTCGGCGGTGTTCGCGGCCTTGACCGCGATCTTCGCCAAGGTCGGCGTCGAGGGCATCAATTCCGATCTCGCGACCCTGATCCGCACCGCCATCGTGCTGGCGAGCCTGTCGCTGATCCTGTTCGCGACCGGCCAGTTCGCCAATCCCGGCCCGATCGCGGCGAAGAGCTGGCTGTTCCTGCTGCTGTCGGGGCTCGGCACCGGCGCGTCATGGCTGTGCTATTTCCGCGCACTGAAACTTGGTCCCGCGACGCTCGTCGCGCCGATCGACAAGCTGAGCGTGGTGCTGGTCGCGCTGTTCGGCGTGGGGTTTCTCGGCGAGCGGCTGACCGCGCTCAACTGGCTCGGGGTCGGGGCGATCGCCGCCGGCGCCGTGCTGGTTGCCTATCGCGGCTGACCGGCATGTCGCGTTGGCGGTCTTAACGCATGAGGGGGATTTCCGCGCTGCACCGGCACCCGGCGAGGCGAGGCTGCGCATCGAGCAAGAGACGTTCGCCGCTCCGGCGTGAGCGGCGCGCGGCGGTTTGAAGCCGCGGGTGCCGTGCATTCTTTGACCCTCCGAGCCGCCATTGCGGCGTTCGCCGACATGGCGGATAGTCGCCGCGCGTCATCCGGAGCGACGAGGGTGCAACAATGACCACCGCATTGGGGCTGCCGCGGGCCGAGCGCCCGGAACAGGTCGGGCTGTCGTCCGAGCGGCTTGAGCGTATCACCGCCCGGATTGGCGAAGATGTCGATCGCGGCGCGATGCCGGGGGCGGTACTGGCAATCGCGCGCGCGGGCCGCATCGGCTATGCCGAGGCGATCGGCTATCGCGACAAGGAGAGCGGCGCGGCGATGCGGCTCGATACGATTTTTCGCATCGCCTCGATGACCAAGCCGGTGGTCTCGCTCGGCGCGATGATGCTGGCCGAGCAAGGACGCCTCGATATCGGCGCGCCGGTCGCCGAATATATCCCCACGTTCAGCGAGCTGACCGTCGGTGTCGAACGCATCAAGGCCAAGCGGACGATGACGGTGCAGGATCTGCTGCGCCACACATCGGGGCTGACCTACGCGCTGTTCGGCGATTCGCCGGTGCAGATGCTGTGGCGCGACGCCAATCTGCAAGACGAGAACCAGACGAATGAGGAGCTGGTCGGCAAGCTGGCGCAACTGCCGCTGCTGTTCGAGCCGGGCACGACATGGGAATACTCGATGTCGACCGACGTGCTCGGCCGCGTTGTCGAGGTGGTCTCGGGGCAGAGCCTTGCTGCCTTCATCGCCGAACAGATTACCGGGCCGCTCGGCATGGTCGATACCGCGTTTGCGGCAGGCGGCGACAAGGCGGCGCGCGTCGCCGAGCCGCTCGTCGACAAGGCAACGGGCAAGAAGCCGCCGATGCGCAACGTGGGCCGCGAAAATCGCTGGCATTCGGGCGGCGGCGGGCTCGCCGGCACCGCAGCCGATTATCTGCGCTTCTGCCAGATGCTGCTCAACGGCGGCGAGCTTGACGGCGTGCGCTTGGTTGCGCCCAAGACGGTTGCGCTTATGGCCTCCGACCATCTGCCGCCGAACGTGCAATACGGCGAGACCGCCCGCACCCGTTTCGGGGCGTTGGCCCCGGTGCCCGAGATGGGGTACGGGTTTGGTCTCGGCTTTGCGGTGCGCAAGGTGCCGGGCATGTCGCCGGTGCCCGGTTCGGTCGGCGAATTCTTCTGGGGCGGCGCGACCGGCACCTATTTCTGGATCGATCCGCAGGAACAGATGATCGTCGTGCTGATGCTGCAGGCGCCCGACATGCGCCTTGCCTACCGCTATCTGACGCGCCGGCTGGTCTATGCGTCGGTCACCGAAAGGCTGCATTGGCGCCGGCGCTAGCGATGGCGGGAGAGGACGTCGCTTATCTGTCTGCCGCAGAGCTGACCGGGCTCTACGGATCGGGAAGGCTGTCGCCGCTCGAGGCGACGACCGCGCTGCTTGCGCGCCTCGACGATCTGCAGCCCAAGCTGAATGCGTTCTGTGTCGTCGACCGCGACGGCGCCGTCGCGGCAGCGCGGGAATCGGAGCGGCGCTGGCGCGACGGCACGCCGCTTTCACCGGTCGACGGGGTGCCGGCGACCGTCAAAGACCTGATGCTGATGCGCGGGTTTCCGACGCGGCGCGGCTCGTACCTGACCGGCGACGCACCGGACACCGAGGATTCGCCGGCGGTGGCCCGGCTCAAGGAAGCGGGCGCCGTCATCCTCGGCAAGACCGCAACCCCCGAGTTTGGCTGGATTGCGGTCGGCGACAGCCCGCTCACCGGCATCACCCGCAACCCGTGGAACCTCGACCGCACGCCGGGCGGCAGCAGCGCCGGCGCCGCGGCGGCCGGCGCCGCGGGCATTGGCGTTCTTCATCTCGGCAGCGATGGGGCCGGGTCGATCCGCATCCCGTCGTGCTTCTCGGGCGTCTTTGGCATCAAGCCGACCTTCGGGCTGGTACCGGCGTACCCACCGTCGCCGATGGGGCTGTTGTCGCATCACGGGCCGATTGCCCGGTCGGTGGCCGACGCGGCGGCGATGCTCTATGCCATCAGCCATCCGGATCCCCGCGACCCGTACGGCCTGCCCGAGCACCAGGGCGACCTGCTTGGCGGCTTTGACGGCGGCGTGCGTGGCTGGCGCATTGCCTATTCGCCCAATCTCGGCTACGCCAAGGTAGACCCCGAGATCGCCGAATGTGTGGCCGCGGCGGCGCGCCAGTTCGAAGTGCTTGGCGCACGGGTCGAAGAAGTCGGCAAAATCTTCGATTCCCCGCGCGGGGCGCTGCTGACGCTGTGGAGCGCCGGCGCGGCGCGCATCGTCGCCGGCGTGCCGGCTGAGAAGCTGCGCCGATGCGACCCGGGCTTTCTTGCGGTCGCCGAGGCGGGCGCCGGAATCGGCGCGGTCGAGTATCTCGGCGCGGATATGGAGCGCAACGCGCTCGGCCGCACAATGGGCGCGTTCCACGAGACCTATGACCTGCTGCTGACCCCGATGATGCCGGTGCCGGCGCTGCCGGTCGGAGAAGACCTCAGCGACCCGGCGAGCGAGACGCACTGGGTCGATTGGTCGCCGTTCAGCTATCCGTTCAACATGACGCGCCAGCCGGCGGCTTCGATCCCGTGCGGGCTGACCAAGGACGGCCTGCCGATCGGCTTGCAGATTGTCGGCGCGCTGCACCAGGACGCCAAGGTGGCGCGCGCCGCCCGCGCCTTCGAGGCGACGCAGCCGGTGCGCCGCCCGCCAATCTGATGGGGCCGCCGATGGCCGAACCGAAGATCATCGTCAGCGACGCGCCCGACGCCACCGACACCGCGGTCATCGCCGACGGGCTGCGCGCCTACAACACAGAGAAAGCCGGCTACGACGATTACAGGCCGCTCGCGGTATTCGTCAGCGATCCCGTCACCGGCAAGGTCGTCGGCGGGCTCTACGGCGGCAGCTATCTCGGCCAGCTGCGCGTCGATCGCTTCTTTCTGCCGGAAGGTCTGCGGCGCGATCGGATTGGCAGCCGGGTGCTGGCGATGGCCGAGGAAGAAGGCCGCCGCCGCGGCTGCACCCGGATCGCGCTCAACACGCTCGAAATCCAGGCGCCCGGCTTCTACCGCAAGCAGGGCTACGAGATGGCCGCACAGCTCGACTGCGACGCACCCGGCGTGACGCGATACCTGATGACGAAGCGGCTGAAATAGTCCCGCCGGCTCTGTTCGGCCGGGCGCTGCCCAGTCACTCGGCAGCCGCTGCCGGACTGGCCTCCGCTTCCGCTTTCAACTCCAATAACGCGCGCCGATAATCCCTCGGCATCACCTTGACAAAGCTGGGGAGGGCATCGTCCCAGCTTTCGAGCAACTGCCGGGCGCGCTTGCTGCCGGTCAACAGGTGGTGCCGCTCGATCAGGATGCGCAGCCGCTGGGCGTCGTGGCGCATCAGATCGCCCATGCCGTTGTCGTGGACGTCGATCCCGCGTTGCCGCGGCTTGCCGGCTTCGCCCGACTCGTCCACCGCCGCGATGGCTTCGAGGTCGACCCCGGCGGCATTGCACAGGCTGGCAAAACGGCCCTTCGGATCCCAGACATAGGCGATGCCGCCCGACATGCCGGCGGCGAAATTGCGCCCGGTCTCGCCAAGGACCACGACGATGCCGCCGGTCATGTACTCGCAGCCATGGTCGCCGGTGCCTTCGACGACCGCGATGGCGCCCGAGTTCCTGACCGCAAAACGCTCGCCGGCAACCCCCTCGAAATAGGCCTCCCCGGCGATCGCGCCATAGAGCACGGTGTTGCCGATGATGATGTTTTCGGTCGGCTCGCGCGTCGCCTGCCGCGGGTGGCGGACGATGAGGCGTCCGCCCGACAGACCCTTGCCGACATAATCGTTGGCGTCGCCGATCAGCTCGACCGTCACCCCATGCGCGAGGAAGGCGCCAAAGCTCTGGCCCGCGGTGCCCTCGAATCGGGCCCAGATCGTGTCCTCGGGCAGCCCGGTATGGCCGTAGCGCTTGGCGACTTCGCCCGACAGCATCGCCCCGACGGTGCGGTGGACGTTGCGGATCGCCCTCTCGATGCGGACCGGGTCGCCCCTGTCGAGCGCCGGCTGCGCTGCGGCGAGGAGCTCCCGGTCGAGCGCCTTGTCGAGGTGGTGGTCTTGTGTCTCGCAATGATGGATCGCGACACCCGGCGCCGGCTGTTCTTGGTAGAGGAGCCGCGACAGGTCGACCCCACGCGCCTTCCAGTGATGCACCGCGCGCACCATGTCGAGCCGGTCGACCCGCCCGACCATGTCGTCGAACGTGCGGAAACCGAGCTCGGCCATCAGCGCGCGCACTTCCTCGGCGACAAAGAAGAAGTAGTTGATGACGTGCTCGGGCTGACCGGTGAAGCGCGCGCGCAGCACCGGGTCCTGTGTCGCGATGCCGACCGGGCAGGTGTTCAAATGACACTTGCGCATCATCACGCAACCGGCGGCGATCAGCGGCGCGGTGGCAAAGCCGAACTCGTCGGCACCGAGCAGCGCGCCGACAACGACGTCGCGTCCGGTACGCAGGCCGCCATCGACCTGCACCGCAATCCGGCCGCGCAAACCGTTGCGCACCAGCGTCTGCTGAGTCTCGGCGAGACCGATCTCCCAGGGCGAACCCGCATGGGTCAGCGAGGTCAGCGGGCTGGCGCCGGTGCCGCCCTCGTAACCGGCGATCGTCACATGATCGGCGCGCGCCTTGGAAACACCCGCCGCGACCGTGCCGACACCGACCTCCGACACCAGCTTGACCGATACGTCGGCCTTGGGATTGGCGTTCTTCAGGTCGTGGATCAGCTGCGCCAAATCCTCGATCGAGTAGATGTCGTGGTGCGGCGGCGGCGAGATGAGGCCCACCCCCGGCGTCGAGTGGCGCACCTTGGCGATGGCCTTGTCGACCTTGTGGCCAGGCAGCTGGCCGCCTTCGCCGGGCTTGGCGCCCTGCGCCATTTTGATCTGCAAAACGTCGGCGTTGACGAGATATTCGGTGGTGACGCCGAACCGGCCGGAAGCAACCTGCTTGATCGCCGAGCGCTTCGAATCGCCATTGGGCAGCGGCTTGAACCGCTCGGCCTCCTCGCCGCCCTCGCCGGTGTTCGACTTGCCGCCGATCCGGTTCATCGCGATCGCCAGCGTCGTATGCGCCTCGCGGCTGATCGACCCAAAGCTCATCGCGCCGGTGGCGAAACGCTTGACGATTTCGGCAGCCGGCTCGACCTCGTCGAGCGGCACCGAGGCGCCCGGCTTGAACTTCATCAGCCCGCGGATCGTCAGCAGCCGCTCGCTTTGGTCATTAATAGCCTGCGCAAACGCGTGATAATCGGCGCGCGAGTTGCCGCGCACCGCGTGCTGCAGCTTGCCGATGGTCTGCGGCGTCCAGGCATGCGCCTCGCCGCGCAGCCGGAAGGCGTAATCGCCGCCGACGTCGAGCATCTCCTTGAAGAGCGGGTTGTCGCCATAAGCCTGCGCGTGACGCACCAGCGCCTCATTGGCAATGGCGCCGAGGTCGGCCCCTTCGATCGTCGTGGCGGTACCGGTGAAGTACTTGTCGATAAACGCACTTTCCAGCCCGACAGCGTCGAAGATCTGGGCACCGCAATAGGACTGGTAGGTCGAGATGCCCATCTTGGACATGACCTTGAGCAGCCCTTTGCCCACCGCTTTCAGGTAGTTCTTCTGCACCTCGTAGCCGGTCAGCGACATGCCGGTTTCGGTGCGGATCTGTTCGAGCGTCGCAAAAGCCAGATACGGGTTGACCGCCTCGGCTCCATAACCGGCGAGCACGCAGAAATCGTGCACCTGCAGCGCGTCGCCGGTCTCGACGACAATGCCGGTGCGGGTGCGCAGGCCCTCGCGGATCAGGTGATGGTGCACCGCCGAGCAGGCGAGCAGCGCCGGGATCGGACAGCGCTCGGGCGAGGTCGCGCGGTCCGACAGGATCAGGATGTTGTGCCCGGCGAGCACCGCCTCGGTCGCCGCGTGGCAGATGCTGTCGAGCGCCGGCTCGACCCCGGCCGCGCCTTCCGCCGCCGGCCAGGTGATATCGAGCGTATCGGTTTTGAACTTGCCGTCCGCCAGTTTCTCGATGTTGCGTATCTTGTCGAGATCGCCATCGGTGAGGATCGGCTGCGCCACTTCGAGCCGGTGATGGGTGCCGACCGCGTGACCGAGCAGGTTCGGCCGCGGCCCAATCATCGAAATCAGCGACATCACCAGCTCTTCGCGGATCGGGTCGATCGGCGGATTGGTGACCTGCGCGAAGTTCTGCTTGAAGTAGTTGTAGAGCACCTTGGGCTTGTTGGAGAACGCCGCGAGCGGCGTGTCGGTGCCCATCGAGCCGAGCGGGTCGTCGCCGTCGCGCGCCATCGGTTCGAGGAAGAACGAAACATCCTCTTGCGTATAGCCAAACGCCTGCTGCAGTTCGAGCCGAGTCGCGGGGTCGTTGGCGCGCGCTGGGATCGAGCTTTCGCCCGGCTCGGGCAGCTCGGAAAGCTTGTATTGGGTCTGCTTGAGCCAGGCCTCGTAGGGATGCT
>JAFAWI010000422.1 GCA_019241915.1 Alphaproteobacteria bacterium | reverse complement strand
ACGTCCTTGCCGCCGCCGTCGCGCACGATAAAGCCGAACCCCTTGGTCGCGTTGTACCACTTGACCGTGCCCTGCTCCTGCGAGGAGGCGACGAGCGGCGTCTGCTCGTAGCCGCCCGGGCGCGGCCCCGCGCGCGCCGGCCGCGCCGGCGCTGCGGTCGAGCTGTCGACGTTCAACACCTCGGTCACCTGCGGGCCGCGCTGCCCGGGCGCCACCCGCACCTCCAACGTCTCGCCGGTCTCGACCTGCTGCACCCCGATGCGGCCCAAGACGCTCGCGTGCAAAAACGCATCGCCCGCACCGTCCGACAGCTCGACAAAGCCAAACCCGCGATCGGCGCGAAACCACTTCACCACCGCCTGCACCGGCGGACCCGACGGCTGCTCCTCAAACCGCGGCGAGCCGTAGCGCGGCGCCGAACCGTACCCGCGGCCCCCGCCGCCGCCGTAACTCCCCCCGCCGTACTCGCCCCCGCCGCCGCCAAAATCACCCTCGTCAAAATCGCGCCGCCGCCCGCGATCGCGATGGCCTCTGCCGTTTTCCACGTCCGCTTCCAATCCCAGTCCCGAGGCCAAGACGCCCCGCAAAAACCATAATGCAGAATTTTCGCCGGCGCGTCATCGACGATGGCCTAAACTTAGCGTAACCGTCGCACTGGTTGAGTACCCGCTCGCGCGGGATGCGGCAACGCCCGGTCCCGGCTGCCGCAGCCGGGCGCCGGCGGCTAACGCGCCGGATAATGTGTCGTCAGCTTGCGGCCCGCGGTCTCGACCGGCTCGGCATCGATCAGCACAAAGGCGAACACCGCCGGCACGCTGCCGCGGTTGACCCAGGCATGCATGGTGCCGCGCTGCACGCAGATGTCGCCCGGCTTCATCTGCACGGTCTTGCCGTCGTCGAGTTCGAGGTCGCATTCGCCGGACAGCAGGATTGCGTAATCGACCGTTTCGGTGCGGTGCATAAATCCGGGCGAGCCGGGCGCGAACGCGGTAACGCGGACGACCGTCCCTTGGCCGCTGCCGACATAATTGTAGCGTTTGACGAACCCGGCGCGCTGCGCGTCCGCCGCGGCGCCTTCCGCATTATCGACCGGCATCCTGTCGGTCGACCAGACTTCGACGCGCGAGATGCCGGGGCGGGTGGGGCTTTCGACAGCATTCAAGGTCTCGTCGGTCGCGACCATGGCGCGCCCGTTTGCGTCGTGTCCCGTAACGATGCGGCGTACCTGCATTATACCTTCCCGATCGCAGAGCGGCGAACCCGCACATCGATACACATGAGGCAGCGAGACGTGAGATTTGGCGCAACCGGTTCTCGTTGTCCCATCGACTCACTGCTTCAGGGCGCTTTGCGCCAATTTAGCCGCGCAGATGCCGAGCGGTCTGGCTGAAGAGGATTTTGCGTTCCTCGTCGGTCGGCGGTGCCGAGCGGCGCAATTCTTTGCCGAGATCGACACCGCGTTTGACCGCCGGCCGGTCGCGGATCGCGGCGCGCCAGCGCGTGACATTCGGGAATTCCTCGATCGCCTGCCCCAAAGGCTTGGCGATCAGCACCCACGGCCACGCGATCATGTCGGCGATCGAGTATTCGGAGCCGAGGACATAGTCGCGACCCTCCAGCCGGCGCTCCAGCACGCCGAGGCAGCGGTTGTACTCGTCGGCGTAACGCTTGTGCGAATAGGGATGCTCCCCCTGCGCGTAATTGACGAAATGCGAAAGCTGTCCCGCCATCGGGCCGAGATTGCCGACCTGCCAGAACAGCCACTCCATCAGGGCCGTGCGGCCGCGCCGGTCGGTCGGCGCAAAGCAGCGGCTCTTGTCGGCAAGATGCAACAGGATCGCGCCCGACTCGAAGATCGCCAGCGGCCCTCCCGGCTCGTCGTGGTCGACGATCGCCGGCATCCGGTTGTTCGGGCTGATCGCCAGGAACTCGGGCTTGAACTGGTCGCCCTTGCCGATATTGACCGGGATCATGCGGTAATCGAGACCGCATTCCTCAAGCATGATCGAGACCTTCCAGCCGTTCGGCGTCGGCCAGTAGTAGAAATCGATCATCGATCTTCCCTCCGCGGTGAATAGGGTATCGTGCGGCGATGCATGCCGCCTCCAACGCCTTCCTGCTAGTTTATGCCGGCCTGTTCCCAATCGTGAACCCGGTCGGCAGCGCACCTATCTTTCTCGCGCTAACTGCCGGCCATAGCAGCGGCGTGCGGCGCGCACTGGCGCGGCGCGTAGCCGTGAATGGTTTCGTCCTGCTACTTGGCTCGCTGTTCGTTGGGTCGCACGTGCTGGTGTTTTTTGGGGTCACCTTGCCCGTGGTGCGGATTGCCGGCGGGCTTGCCGTTGCCTCGTTCGGCTGGCGACTGTTGCGGG
>JAFAWI010000329.1 GCA_019241915.1 Alphaproteobacteria bacterium | reverse complement strand
CGAGCGCGTCCTCCCGTAGACCGTGCCGTGGCCGGAATCTGGGGCGAATTGTCAGCGCGCCGCCCGCTGCCGGCGGTCGACACGCTGATCGCGGCAACGGCGCTCGGGCATGAGTTGACGCCGGTCACGCGCAATTGCCGCGACGTCGCGGCTACCGGGGTGGATGTTCTCGTCCCTGGCAGGAACGTTGAGCGTCGCCAGACGCCCGGCTGCTTCCTCATATCAGCCAACGGCTTCGCGACGGGCCCCTTCGGTTGACACCTCCCGGGGGCGGGTCTAAGTCAACGTGCAACTACGATAAGAGTAGTGTCGTCGGGACAAGCGCATGATGTCCGACCCGCGGCCGCTTTCGCCGCACCTGCAAATCTACCGCTGGCAGCTGACGTCGGTGCTGTCGATCCTGCACCGGGCGAGCGGCATCGCGTTGAGCCTCGGCGCCGTTCTGCTGGTGTGGTGGATCGGCGCGGCATCGGACGGCCCCGCACCTTTCGCCGCGTTCCAGCGTTTCATCGGCTCGTGGCTTGGCCTGCTGCTGCTGTTCGGCTGGAGCGTCGCGCTGTTCTACCATCTGTGCAACGGCATCCGGCATCTGATGTGGGATACCGGTCGCGGCCTCGACCTCAAAAGCGTCTACGCGAGCGGTTGGGCCGTGCTCGGCGCGACCGCGGTGCTGACGGCGATTGCCTGGATCGCCGGGCTTGCCGGCTGGAGCCGCTGAGATGGCGGCGGCGCGCATGCGCTCCCAGCTCGGCCGTGCGATCGGCCTCGGCTCCTCCAAGGAAGGCGTCGAGCATTGGTGGCGCCAGCGCACCACCGCGGCCCTGCTGGTGCCGCTGACATTGTGGTTTGTCGCCATGGCGGTCTCGCTGGCCGGGGCCGACCGGCAGGCGCTCGTGGCCTGGATGCACAACCCGATGGCGGCGGTGCTGATGGTGCTGCTGATCGTCGCGACGTTCTATCACACGGCGCTCGGCCTGCAGGTGGTGATCGAGGATTACGTGCACGGCGAGGCACTGAAGCTCGCCAGCCTCGTCGCCATGCGGCTGTTGTGCATCCTCTTCGTGCTGCGCGGCGTTCTCGCCGTGCTCAAACTCGCGTTCGCCGCCTGATTTCGCGGAGCCGCCCATGCCCGCCGCCTATCCGATCACCGAACATGCCTACGATGTCGTCGTCGTTGGCGCCGGCGGGGCCGGCCTGCGCGCAACGCTCGGGTGTACCGTCGAGGGGCTGAAAACCGCCTGCATCTCGAAGGTGTTTCCGACGCGCAGCCACACCGTCGCCGCGCAGGGCGGCATCGCCGCCGCGCTCGGCAATATGAGCGCGGACGACTGGCGCTGGCACATGTACGACACGGTCAAGGGGTCGGACTGGCTCGGCGATCAGGACGCGATCGAGTACATGTGCCGCAACGCAATCCCGGCGGTCATCGAACTGGAGCATTTCGGCGTGCCGTTCTCGCGCACCGAGCTGGGACAGATCTATCAGCGCCCGTTCGGCGGTCACATGATGGAGTATGGCGACGGCCAACCGGCCAATCGGGCCTGTGCCGCCGCCGACCGCACCGGCCATGCGATCCTGCATACGCTCTACCAGCAGAGCCTCAGGAACAACGCCGAGTTCTTCGTCGAATATTTCGCGCTCGACCTGATCATGGACGACGAGGGCGCCTGCCGCGGCCTGCTCGCGTGGAACCTGATGGACGGCACGATCCACCGCTTCCGCGCGCATATGGTCATCCTCGCGACCGGCGGGTACGGGCGCGTCTACCGCACCTGCACCTCGGCGCATACCTGTACCGGCGATGGCAATGCGATGGTGCTGCGCGCTGGGCTGCCGCTGCAGGACATGGAATTCATCCAGTTCCACCCGACCGGCGTCTACGGCGCCGGCTGCCTGATCACCGAGGGGGCGCGCGGCGAGGGCGGCTATGTTACCAACGGCGAGGGCGAGCGCTTTATGGAGCGCTATGCGCCGCATGCCAAGGATCTCGCCTCGCGCGACGTGGTCAGCCGGGCGATGACGATCGAGATTCGCGAAGGGCGCGGGTGCGGACCGCAGAAGGATCACATCCTGCTGCATCTCGAACATCTCGATCCGAAGATCCTGCACCTGCGGCTGCCGGGAATTTCCGAGACCGCAAAAATCTTCACCGGCGTCGACGTCACGCGCGAGCCGATCCCGATCCTGCCGACGGTGCATTACGATATGGGCGGCGTGCCCACCAACTATCACGGCGAGGTGCTGCGCCCGACCCAGAGCGATCCGGATGGGGTCTGCGCCGGATTGATGGCGGTGGGCGAAGGCGCCTGCGTTTCGGTACACGGCGCCAATCGTCTCGGCTGCAACTCGCTGCTCGACATCGTCGTCTTTGGCCGCGCCGCGGCTCTGCGGGCCGCCGAACTGGTGCGGCCGGGTTCGCCGCACCCGCCGCTCGCCAACGGCATCGAGGGTTCGCTCGACCGGTTCGACGCGGTGCGGCAGTCGAAAGGCCCGCGCAAGACCGCCTCGATCCGCGACGAGATGCAGCTGGTCATGGAGCAGAATTGCGCGGTGTTCCGCACCGGCGAGGTGTTGCGGCAAGGCGTCGGAAAGATCGACGACGCGGCGCGCGCCTATGCCGATCTCGGCATCGCCGATCGCTCGCTGATCTGGAACAGCGATCTCGTCGAGGCGCTGGAGCTGAAGAATCTGATGGAGCAGGCGGTCGTCACGCTGCATTCCGCCGAGGCGCGGCAGGAAAGCCGTGGCGCGCACGCGCGCGAAGACTTCCCCGAGCGCGACGATGTCAACTGGCTGAAGCACACGTTGGGCTGGCTCGACGGCGATTGCGATGTGACGCTCGGCTACCGCCCCGTGCACATGAACACGCTGTCGAACGAGGTGCAGTCGATCCCGCCCAAAGCCCGGGTGTACTAGATCGAGTAACCGCCCCTTTCCTGGTCTTCCCGCCGCAAGCGGCAACCCAAGGCCACCTCATTTCGCTCGCTTCCGGGTTCGCGCTTTCGCGGGGAAGTAACGAGAACGGCCCAAGGAATCGTCGCTCAATGGCCGAATTTAACCTTCCGGCAA
>JAFAWI010000305.1 GCA_019241915.1 Alphaproteobacteria bacterium | reverse complement strand
AGGGGGCGACGGTCTATTCCTACGGCATGTGCGGCGCCAGCGCCGACGCCTGGCTGCAAAAGACCACCGTGTCGTGCGGCCGCGCGCAGCGGCTCGACAAGACGCCGATCGTGGCCGAGCGCGACAAGCCCGCGGTCACCTGGCAGATCAACGACCTCTTGGCGCAGCACCACCCCAACCTGGTGATCGTCGAGGCGGCCGACGCGATGGCCGGCTACGGCTCGCCGCAGATGCCGCAGGCCTGGATCTACGACCAGGTTCACATGCTGGCCGGGCGCATCCGCGCCGCCAACGCGTCGTGCGTCTGGGTGGGGCCGGTGTTCGGGAAGGCGGATTCGCCCTATCACAAGGACGATTCGCGGGTGCGCGAGGTCTCGCAGTTTCTGTCGCAATCGGTCGCGCCGTGCGCCTATGTCGATTCGACCAGGTTCGCGCAGCCGGGCCAGTGGCCGACCACCGACGGCCAGCACCTGACAAGCCCGGGCTACCGCGCCTGGGGCGCCGACATCGCCAACGCCGTCGCGCAGATGAAGTCGTCCGGCACGCTGCGCTAGCCCAGCGGGAGAGGCCGCTGACTACAAGACGGTTTCTTCCCAATTCCGATATAGCCGCACAGCTTCTTGGGTCGAACGTACTTGCTCGGACAACGACGACCGAGTCGGCATATGTTGCTCCCGGAGTAGCCGCTGAACGAAAGCCCACGCCGAACAGGCTTCCTCAGCGGCCGCATCGTCATCAAGGAAAATCGGTCCGCGAAAGCGCCGTCCTTTCTTCCATCGCGCGTATGCCTCGGGATGACCCTCCATCCATTTGTTGATCTGCCTTGCTGTAACCGCCGAACGAATCGCTGTAGCGAAAGCGGCCGTATATCGGCGGTGAGAAGAACTGGAAACGCCATGGCAAAATTCGAGCAAACCGCTCTCGAACTCTGCGTCAGCCGCATCAAGATCGAGATCGTCGCGAAGGTCGGGGAAGGTCAACCGTTTGACAATTGAGCCGCGACTCAAGAGATAATCGGGGATATCCTGCAACGAATCAGAATGCTTCTGCTGCCAAATTGGCACATAAGTATAAAGCGCCTGTATAGTAACATCTCGCTGCTCATTTTTGGAGTACCTGAACAGCAATAGGAACATCAGTCTGGCGCATGCTTGCCAATCACGATGCGCTGCCGCTGCCTTTATGTCTTCGTATTCGTCCATTACCAAATAACTTTCAGGAGCTCACTCTCTTGGGCATTTTGATCCATACATGGGCATTGCACGATGCTGGCGACGCGCGTGCCACGGCGCAAGACATTCCGATGGTATCCTCGTCCTGGACAGGGACCCTTCGTCGTGATCCGCCGGCCACCTGCTTTCAGAGGCGGACGACCCGGAGCACTGGAAACGACATGGTTCCATGCGTCGATCCATCGCCCGAACATGTATCCGTGTTGACTCGCCAGCCAGTCGCACAGCAAGACCGCTTGCGGTTGACCCGCTCCCATTTGCCGACCGACCCGTTGTCACATCGACATTCTGCAGCTTCGGTTATTTTACAAGATAGCTACACGATCAACTATCGATGGTGAAAGCACCCCCGAGGGGCGGAGCGCGTGCGGTGTTCGGTCGGTGACGGCGACAGCGGCGTTGCTTGCCGCGATAATGGCCGCGATAAATGGCCGCGCCGCAGGGGCGGGCCGCTTCTAACCGGTTCTTAAGGGGTCTTTTGCGATAAAAGGCCGCCGGTATTTGTCGCCGTTTCACCCGAGGGACCCGTGCTCAAGGCCGCGCTCGCCGGACTGGTGGTGCTGATCATCGGCGACAGCCACAACGCGCAGAAGGATTTCCTGCTCGGCTCGCTGCACGAGGCGCTCGTCAACCAGGGCGCGGCGGTGCATTCCTATGGGGTGTGCGGCTCGCAGCCGTTCGATTGGGTCAAGCAGACCGAGCTGCCGTGCGGCCGCGCCGAGCGGCACAACCTCGACGAGCCGGTCATCGAGACGGCGCCCAAGGTCAAGACCTGGTCGCTCGAAAGCCTGATCCAGAAGCACCATCCGGGGCTGCTGGTCGTCGAACTGGGCGACAACATGGGCGGCTACGGGATCACGCCGGCGCTGCCCAAGGAGTGGATCGCGTTCGAGGTGCAGGAGATGCTGAAGCCGATCGCGGCCAAGAAGCTGCCCTGCGTCTGGGTCGGGCCGCCCTGGGGCAGCGAAGGCGGCGCGTCGAACAAGACCTTCGCCCGCGTTCACGACCTGTCGGATTACCTGTCGCAGCTGGTCTATCCCTGCCACTACGTCGATTCGCTGCGCTTCTCGCAGCCGGGGCAATGGGCGACGTTCGACGGCGAACATCTGACGCCCGACAGCTACCGCATCTGGGGCGCCGACATCGCCGACGCCACGGTGCGGCTCTCGGCAAAGATCCGCGCGCATTGAGCTTGCCGGCGATGCCGGGTTCCGGGTCCGCCAGCCGCGGAACGACGCCGCGCGGGCATAGCCCGACAACGGCGGAGCGGATTAACCGTGAATTAGCGGGGGCTGGGCTAGCTTTACCGCGGTGGGGGAAATGCGTTACCTGAGCCGCGCGCGCCGGACCGATGGGCGGGAGTATTGCTGACGATGAATGCGCTTCTCGCCGGTTTGACCGTGCTTGTGATTGGCGACAGCCATATGGTCACCCGCGATTACCTGATCACCCATCTGCATGACGATCTGCTGGCGCAGGGCGCGCAGGTCGACACGTTCGGCATGTGCGGCGCCAATGCCGGCGACTGGGTCTATCCGACCACGGTTTCGTGCGGCAAGGCCGAGCGCATCGGCAAGGCCGGGCCGCAGATCAACCGGGCGCCCGGCAGCCCGACCTACCAGATCGATGCGGTGATCGACCGGGTGCACCCGAACCTGGTCGTGATCGAGATGGGCGACACGATGGCAGGCTACGGTCAGGCCAGCTTTCCGCAGGGCTGGATCTACCAGCAGGTGCACGCGCTGACCGGGCGCATCGCTGCGCACAACGTGCCGTGCGTCTGGGTCGGGCCGCCGTGGGGCAGCGAAGGGTCGTCGTACCACAAGACCTTTGCGCGGGTGAAAGAGATGTCGGAGTTTCTGGCGACCGCGGTGGCGCCGTGCCGGTTTATCGATTCGACGCAGTTCTCGAAGCAGGGCGAATGGCCGACGATCGACGGGCAGCACCTGACCGCCTCGGGCTACAAGGCGTGGGGCGCCGACATCGCGGCGGCGCTCGACAAGATCGCGCCCGAGCTGGCGCCCAAGCCGTGACGCCGGCGCGCTTTGCCGCGGCGGCGGTGCTGGCGGTGCTCGCCGTATGGACGCCGCGGGCGACGGGCGCCGCCGAAGGCCGGCTGTATCCGAGCGGGCCGCCCAACGGGGTCGCCTATCTGCGCTTTGTCAACATGGCGCCGCAGGAGGTGACGATCGTCTCGCCGGCGGCGAAAATCACGATCCCGGCCGACGATGCCCATCGCGTGCGCGCGTTCGATCCGGTCACGCCGGGGGTCGCGCTGACCGGATCGGCGCAGCTCGGCAAGGCCTCGGCCGCGATCGATGTCAAGCTGGCGGCCAACGAATTTGTCACGGTCGCGGTCAGCGCCGACGGGCCCGACGGGATGAAGCTGACCGTGTTCCGCGAGGTGCCGGCGGACTTCAATGCGCAGAAATCGTCGCTCGGCCTGTTCAACCTCGACAAGGATTGCGGGCAGGCGCAGCTGGTCGCCGGCGACAACCGGCAATCGGTCATCCCCGATGTCGCGCCGGGCGGGGTCGGGCGGCGCTCGGTCAACCCGGTGAACGTCGAGCTGGCCGTGGCCTGCGCCGACCCGGCCAAGGCCGCGCCGGCCAGGCTCGGCCAGCTCACCGCCGGCGATCGCTACAGCATCTTTGTCGTCGACGCCGGGGGCGCGCCGCAAATCGTCGCGCAGCGCGACGAACAGGCGCCGTTCCGGCCGTAGCGACGCGGCGGCGATGGTCTTCTCATCGGTCGAGTTTCTGGCGCTGTTTCTGCCGCTGTTCTTTATCGCCTATCTGGCGACGCCCGGCAGCGCGCGGAACCTGACGCTGTGCTGCGGCAGCTGGATGTTCTATGCGTGGTGGAAGCCGGTCTTTCTGCTGCTGATCGTCGCCATCACCTTTGTCGCGTGGTTTCTCGGGCGCGAGATCGGCCGCGCCGAGGAACGCGGCGACGTGCGGCGCGAGCGGCTGATGACGGCGGGCGGCATCGTCCTGGTGCTCAGCTGCCTTGCCTGGTTCAAATACGCCAACCTGCTGGTCAAGACCGCGGACGCGGCGCTGGCGACGGTCAATGCCGGGCCGCTGCCGTGGACCGACGTGGTGCTGCCGATCGCGCTGTCGTTCACCGTGCTGCAGGCGGTGTCGTACCTGATCGACGTGCGCCGCCGGACCGTCGCGGCCGAGCCGAGCTTTGTCAGCTTTGCCGCCTATCTCGACATGTTCCCGCACCTGATCGCCGGGCCGATCATCCGCTATTCGTGGGTCGACAAGGCGCTGATCGAGCGGCAGCTGACCTTCGAGGACATGTCGATCGGCGCGCGGCGGTTCATGATCGGGTTTGCCGTCAAGGTGCTGATCGCCGATACGCTGGCGCCGGTGGTCGAGGCGGCGTTCGACCTGCCGAGCCCGAGTTTTGTCGACGCGTGGCTCGGCAACATCTGCTTTGCATTCCAGATCTTTTTCGATTTCGCCGGCTACAGCGCGATGGCGATCGGCCTCGGCCGCATGCTCGGGTTCAAGTACCCCGAGAATTTTCGCGACCCGTATCTGGCGGCGACAATCCAGGAGTTCTGGCGGCGCTGGCACATCAGCCTGTCGTCGTGGCTGCGCGACTACCTCTACATCTCGCTCGGCGGCAACCGCTACGGCGACGTGCGCACCTACACCAACCTGTTTCTGACGATGGCGATCGGCGGGTTGTGGCACGGCGCGAGCTGGTCGTTTCTGCTGTGGGGGGCGATCCACGGGGTCGCGCTCGCCATCGGCCGGTTCTGGAACCAGCGCGGGCTGTGGTGGCCGGCGGTGCTGTCGTACCCGGCGACCTTGCTCACCGTGCTGTTCGCGTGGACGCCGTTCCGCGCGACGAGCTGGGACGGCACGCTGGCGATGCTGGCGGGGCAGCTGGGGCTCAACGGGTTTGCGATCAGCGACCCGATGCGCCTCGTGGTGCGGCCGCTGCACCTGGTGTGGCTCGGCGTGGCGTTTGCGGTGGTGTTGTGGCCGGCGGTCAAGCCGCGCTTGTCGCCGCGGTTCGAGAACACCGGCGAGTGGTGGGAGGCGCTGTGGCCGATCGCGCTCTTTCTCTACGCGATCGCGGTGATGATGGGGCACCAGACCGTGCCGTTCCTGTACTTTCAGTTCTAGGGCGCAGCGATGACGGTGGAGATCGATCCGCTCGCGCCGCCCGGTTCGCCGGCCGGGGGATCATCGACAGGGGCGATGCCGTTGCGGATCCGGCCATCGATGCTGCCCGGTGTGGCGCTGCTGGCGATCCTGCTGATCGGGCTTGGATCGAGCCTCTACACGCTGGGCTTCAGGCGGGGCGACATCCCCACGCAGGACACGTCGGTGGCGGCTGTTGCGGACGGCAAGGCCGCGGCCGCGGTGTCGCGCCTGCTGCAGCATGCCAACCCGCTCGAAGACCCGCTTGTCACGGTGGACCGGGTGACCGCGTGGCTCGCGACCGGCGACCTCGGCGCGCGCGTGCGGCGCGGCTGCGGCAACTGGCTCTACCTGACCGACGAACTGACCTTGTATCCGGACCGGCTGGCCAATGCCGCGAAACGGGTCGCCCTGGTCGAGCGCGTGGCCGCTTACCTGAAGGGGCGCAACATCCGGCTGCTGGTCGCGCCGGTGCCGGACAAGTCGCGCATCGAGGCGGCGAACCTGTGCGGCGTCGACCGTCCGGCGGCGCTCAAGACGCGGCTCGGCGCGTTCGAAGAGGGCCTGACCGGCGCGGGGGTTGCCGTCGTCGACCTGGAGCGGCCGATGCGGGCGGCGGGCGGCGAGGCCTACTACCGGACCGACACGCATTGGAACGAGCACGGCGCCAAGGCCGCGGCCGACGCGGTCGCTGCGGTGCTGAAGGAGGACGGGACGGCGCCGACGCAAAACGCGACGTTCCACGTGACGAGCGAGCCGCGGCGCGAGCGGGTGGGCGACCTGATTCGCCTCGCCGGGCTCGACCATGTGCCGTACCCGCTGCGCCCGCACGGCGACGACGAGGCGGCGAGCGCGATCGAGCAGTCGGCCGGCGGCAATGTCGGGCTGCTCGACGAGACCCCGGCGCCCGAGCTCGCGGTCGTCGGCACCTCGTTCTCGCGCCGGGCAAATTTTGTGCCGTTTCTGGCGCTGGCGCTGGGCGCGTCGGTCGAGAACCGGGCCGAAGACGACGGCGGCGTTACCAAGGCGGCGATCGATTATTTCGCCGCGTCCGCGTTCGCAAAAGCGCCGCCGCGCACGATCGTGTGGGAGATTCCCGAGCGCATGATCGAGGAGCCGGTGGCGGCGTCCGACATCGGTTGGGCGGCCCAAATAGGCGCGCCCAACGCGCCGAAATAGCTCTGGAATTTCGCCGGTAACGCGCGCTATCTGTTGCGGCCTGGAGGCAGGAGACAACGAAATGGCTGGCCCGGCCGTCGACGAACAAATCTCGCTCAACTATTACGCGCGTCAGCAGTGCTCGCGGCAATGGGTGCATTTCCTGGCGGCGATGTTCGCCGAGTTCGAGGAGCGGGTCGAAGCGGCCGAAGCCAACCAGTTTCTCTCGGCGATCGGCTTCAAGATGGCGCTGCTGCTGCCGCTGCAGCGCTGCGAGAGCCTCGACGACCTGGAAAACGACATCAACAATGTGCTCGAAGGCATCGACTGGGGCTGGGTGCGGCTGCGCGAAGACGGCAACTTTATCGAGATCACCCACGGCGCCTATCCGGCGATCCCGCAGGACGACAGCCGCTCCAGCTGGCTGGCGCCGATCCTCGAAGGGCTGTACGCCGGCTGGCTCGGCCAGCAGGGCGGCGAACCGGCGTTTACCGCGCGGCTGACCGGCGCGCCGCGCGGCGGGCTGCTGACCTTCAGCTACGGCCGCCACGGCTGAGGGCCATAGCCGGCGGGCTGGTGGGTGAGGGGGTTGCCGGGCCGCATCGTTTTTTTGCTCGCTGCGGCGGGCGCGCTGGCCACGGCGGGCGCCGCTGCGTCGGCCGATGACGGCGCGCTGGCGCGGCAATGGCCGACCTACCGCGAGCGCTTTGTCGGGGATGACGGCCGGGTGCGCGATACCGGCAACGACGGCGTCAGCCACACCGAAGGCCAGGGCTGGGCGATGCTGTTCGCCGAGTCGTTCGACGACCGCGCCACGTTCGACCGCATCTGGGGCTGGACGCGCGACAAGCTGCGCCGGCCCGACAGCGCGCTGTTCGCGTGGCGCTGGAACCCGAACGCCGGCGAGCCGGTGGCGGACAAGAACAATGCGACCGACGGGGATATGCTGATCGCCTGGGCGCTGACGCGGGCGGCGCGGTATTGGCACGCCCCGGACTACCTGCGGCAGGCGCGCCCGATCCTGGCAGAAATCCGCGGCAAGCTGGTCGAGCGCCGCGGCGGCGGGCTGGTCCTGCTGCCCGGCAGCGAGGGTTTCCGCGCCACGGACGGCAGCGCCATCGTCAACCTGTCGTACTACATCTATCCGGCGCTCGACGCGTTCACCCATGCCGACGGTTCGCCGCAATGGGCGCGCTTGCGCCGCTCCGGGCTGGCGCTGCTGGCGAAGGCGCGGTTTGGCGTGTGGGGGTTGCCGTCGGATTGGGTCGCGGTCGGGGACAAGGGCCAGGTGACGCCGACGGCCAATCTGCCGCCGCGCTTCGGGTTCGATGCGATCCGCATCCCGCTCTACCTGATCTGGGGCGGCGAGGCGACGGCGCCGCGGCTCGACCCCGAGCTGCGCTTTTGGGACAGCTTTGCGGACCGGCCGATCCCGGCCTGGGTCGATGTCACCGACGGCAGCGCCGCGCCGTTTGCGGCGTCGAGCGGGTTTCGCGCGGTCATCGAGCTGGTGCGCGCCTGGCGCGCGCACCGCCCGCCGGTGCTGCCCGAGATCGCCGACAAGGACGACTATTACGCGGCGAGCCTCATCCTGCTCGCCGGCCTCGCCGCCCGCGCGCGGTGGCCATAAATGCCGGGTACGTGGCTCAAAGCTGTAGGGCGGCTG
>JAFAWI010000282.1 GCA_019241915.1 Alphaproteobacteria bacterium | reverse complement strand
AAGACATTCGCCGATATTGCCGGTGCCCTGATAGAGATAGCTGTAGATTGAGCCCAGTTCCCCCGCACTGTACAGGCGCGGGATCGGGGTGCCGTTGGGTCGCACGATCTGGCCGCGCTCGTTGCGGCGCGGGCCGCCTTGCGTGTTGAGCATCGAGGGCGACAGCTCGACCGCGTAGTATGGCCCCTCGCCCAGCGGCGCGAGCATCAGCGTGCGGCCGAACTCGGCGTCCTGGCCCGCCTCGCACGACCGGTTCCAGCGCGCCGCCGTCTGCTCCAACACGGCGGGATCGAGCCCGACCAGCGCCGCAAGCGCAGCGAGACAGTCGGCTTTTTTGACCCAGCCCTTCCCAACCTCGGCGCTGTTGTCCGCGCTCCACGGATAGCGTTCGACGATCTGCGTCCAGCCGTGGCTCGGGTGCGCATCGTAGAGCGGGCCGGCCGAAAACAGCCTGTGGTCGACGATCATGAACATCGGGCACGGCACAGGCAGCGGCAGCCAGCGTCCGTTGACCGGCACCTTGCCGTGCCGCGTCTTGTACTTCTCGTCGCAGAAGCGGCGCCCGTCGGGGCCGACGACGATCATGCCGCCCGGCTGCTCCTTGCTGTAGTGCAGCGCCTGCATCGAGAAGCTGGTGCGCACCTCGGGCACCTTGAGCGCCATCGACGGCCTGGCGTAATTGTTCATGTGCCACAGGTCGGCGCCGACCGACATCGCCATCGCAATGCCGTCGCCTTCGTTGTACGGGCTGCCCGAGGTGTAGCAATAGGGGATGCCCGGCAGGTAGTTGCGGATCATCTCCTGGTTGTTCTCAAACCCGCCGCAGGTCAGCACGACACCCTTCCTGGCCTTGACCAGCACCGTCTCGTCGCGCCGCTGCGCGCGCACGCCGACGATCTCCTTGGTGACCGGGTCCTGGATCAGCGCGCGCGCCGGTGTCTCGTAGAGGATCGGGATCGGCCGTTCCTTGACCAGCCGCTCGAACAGCTTCCAGGTGTAGGAATAGCCATAGGTCGGCCCGTCGTGAAACTTGTGGACGCAGTCCGAGCCCGGCAGGTCGGGGAACTCGATCCCGGCCGGCGGGTGCTGGTGCTCCTGCGGATCGCCGCCGAGGCCCGCCAGCCAGTCGTTGTTGCGGCACATCTCGTCGGCCCAGACGCGGATCATCGTCTCCGGCACGGTGTAGGGGCCGCATAGCGCGGTCAGGTACGCCGCCGCCTGCGCGGCATCAGACGTGTTGAGGTAGCCCTGGCCGGCGACGCGGGTGTTGCCGCCATGCTCGCCGTCAGGCGCCTTTTCGAGGATCAGCACCTCGGCGCCGAGGTCGTGCGCGGTGACGGACGCGGCAAACCCGGCGGCGCCGAAACCGGCCACCACCACATCGGCTTCGACATCCCAACGTTCGGGCACCGACGATCCGTGCGGCATGGCGGGCTAAAGCTCCGCGTTCTGCGCGGTGAAGATCGAGCCGTAGCCCTGCTTCGACCAATCGGGCGGCACCGGGCACGGCGTGGGGTCGAGATGCGCGACCGTCGCCGGCGCACCGCGCACGATCTCGCCGGTATAGCGGGTCGGCGTCGGGATCGGCATCCAGGTGAAAGCGTCGGCCGAGCTGTAGACGAACAGCGCCACCGGCCGCACCCGGTTGGTCGCGTTGGCGCGCGAGCCGTGCACGGTGCGGCAGTTGATCGCGATCACCGTGCCGGCCACACCGGTCAAATCTTCCGCCGCCCCCATCGCGATCTCGGCTTGGTCGGTCTTGCTGATCGCGCCGGTCCACGCACCCTTGTCGTCGCGATGCACAAAGATCGGCCCTTGGTGGCTGCCCGGAATGCAAGTCAGGGGCCCCTGCTCCACCGGTACATCCTCCAGATAGATGCCGAGCGTCACCGGGCTGTAATTGGTGTGCGGCCAGGCCGGAATGTCCTGATGCCAATCGACGATCTCGCCCGACCCGGGATACTTGTAGTTCAGCTTTGACGAGTGGAACTTGACGTCGGGGCCGACCAGATCGGCGGCGATGTCGGCGAGCGGAGATTCGCTGCAGATGCGCCAGAAATCCGGGTGCCGGTCGACCAGCGCGCGCAGCCGCCGGACGTACGGATGGTCGGGCCGGTGCTCCGGGCCGATGTCGAATTCCTCGTTCGACCCCGCAACGCCGCGGCTCTTGTCGATAAACTCGGCCGAGCGGGCGCGCAGCAGCGCGAGCCACTCGTCGGGGATCAGCCCCTCGGCGGCGAGAAAGCCGCGCGCGAAATACCGCGCGCGCTGCGCCTGGCTCAGCACGCGCGGCGGGTGCGCGAGGATCGCTTCGGGCGTCATCCGAACCTCTGTCTCCGTGATCGGCGGCGAGTGTAAGGCCGGCGCGGCGGCGGCGAAACGCCCCGCGTCGCGCGCCGGTCATGCGCGCGCCGCAGCGCCTGGCCGCGGATGGCCGACGGCGCGAAACGCGCCGCGCGCGAGCGAGCGTGCGGTTGCAAACGGTGTCGGTAACCGCTAATTATGCGTAGCTACACGTAACGGTCTCATCTCCGGATATCGTCTCGATGAACGCCTCGCCCGCTGCCGCACGGTTCCCGTGGGGTCTTGTCGCGACCGCCTCGCTGATCCTCTTGATCACGATGGGGGCGCGGCAGACGATCGGCCTGTTCATCGCACCGCTCGACAGCGCGACCGGGCTCGGCATCGTCGCGATCAGCTTTGCCGTCGCGGTCGGGCAATTCGTCTGGGGTCTGGCGCAGCCGCTCTTTGGCATCGTCGCGGACCGCTGGGGCCCGGCGCGGGTCATCGCGTTTGGCGGCGTGATGCTGGCG
>JAFAWI010000196.1 GCA_019241915.1 Alphaproteobacteria bacterium | reverse complement strand
ATTCATCATCTGACGCCGGTGTTCGACGCCGCTGCTTGACCACCGCGCGCCGCGCCTTCGCCGCGAGCCGTTCCCGGCGCTGCGCGCCGCTCGGCGCGGTCTTGCGCCGTGGTTTGGCCGGCTCGGCGGCGCGGCGGATCAGCGCCGCGAGGCGGGCGATTGCATCGTCGCGGTTGCGTTCCTGCGAGCGAAAGCGCTGTGCGGTGATGACGATGACCCCATCCTGCGTCGCCCTGCTGCCGGCGAGGCGCAGCAGCCGCGCCTTCACCGCATCCGGCAGTGACGGCGAGCCGGAGGCATCGAAACGCAGCTGCGCCGCGCTCGCCACCTTGTTGACGTTCTGTCCGCCGGGACCCGAAGCGCGGATAAAGCTCAACGCGATTTCCTGCTCCGGCAGCGTCAAATGGTCATCGATGGCGATCATTTTTGCGGCTCCGGCCCGGACGTGGTTAGACTAACGGCCGGAGCCGCCCCGCTATCCGAGAATACCACTTCACGGGGCCGGTTCCGGTGGTGTAAGCCAAGCCGAGCCCTCCAGCCGCCGCCGGCGGCGGCGGAAGCGCGAGCGAATTTCGAGGAGCGAACATGCCCAGGGTGAATTATGCAGCGCCGTCCAGCGTGGACGAGGCCGTCAAGGCGCTGGCGGGCGCGTCCGGCCTGGCCAAGGTGCTGGCGGGGGGAACGGACCTGCTGGTGCAGCTGCGTAGCGGCCGGATCAAGCCCGACCTGATCGTCGACACCAAGCGTATCCCCGGCATGATCGGCATCCGCGATGAAGGCAATTTCTTTGTCATCGGTGCGGCGACGCCTGGGGTGATGCTGAGCAGCCATGCCGGTCTCGAGCATGCCTGGCCGGGCATCGTCGAGGGTGCCGATCTGATCGGCTCGACCCAGATTCAGGGCCGCGCCTCGCTGGCCGGCAATCTGTGCAACGCCTCGCCCGCGGCGGACAGCGTCCCGGCGGTGATTGCCGCACGCACCATCGTCGTTATCGCCGGCGCCAACGGCCGCCGCGAGGCGCCGGCGGAGGCCATCTGCACCGGCCCCGGCCGCACGTCGCTGGCGACCGGCGAATTCATCGTCGAGTTCAAGATCCCAAAACCCAAAGCGCATCAATGCGACGCTTATCTGCGCTTCATCCCGCGCACCGAGATGGACATCGCTGTGGTCGGCTGCGGGACCAATGTGACGCTTGACGCCAACGGCGTGTGCACCGACGCACGGGTCGTGCTCGGGGCGGTCGCGCCGACGACGGTCATCGTCGAAGACGCCGCCAAGGCGTTGATCGGCCACAAGCTCGACGACGCGACGCTCGCCGCGCTCGACAAGGCGGCGCAGGCTGCCTGCAAGCCGATCACCGACAAGCGCGGGACGATCGAATACCGCACCAAGGTCGCCGGCGTGCTCGCGCGCCGCACGGCGGCCATCGCTTTCGAGCGCGCTGCGGCGCGCTGAGCCAGGAGAACCTGTACATGAGCAAGCATCACGTCACGACCACGATCAACGGCGAGCCGGCCGAGTATCTCTGCGAAGCGCAGCAGACGATGCTCGACGTGCTGCGCGACGAACTCGGTCTGACCGGCAGCAAGGAGGGCTGCAGCTCGGGCGATTGCGGCGCCTGCACGATCATCTGCGACGGCAACATCGTCTGCTCGTGCCTGATGCTCGGGGTCGAGGCGGAGGGGCGTGACATCACCACGATCGAGGGCATCGCGCGCGGCGACGAACTGCACCCGGTACAGCAGAAGTTCCTCGAACACGCTGCGCTGCAATGCGGCTTCTGCACGCCGGGCCTCATTGTCGCCGCAAAGGCGCTGCTCGACACCACGCTCAACCCGACCGAGGAAGAGGCGCGCTATTGGCTTGCCGGCAATCTCTGCCGCTGCACCGGATACGACAAGATCCTGCGGGCGGTGATGGATGCGGCCTCGGTCATGCGCGCCGAAGCCGGGCGCTAACGGGACAAAAGCCTCAGCTCACATCGCACCGCAACTCCGCCATGGAGTAACAAATGTCCTATCTCGACAAGGCAGCTCTCAAGGTTGTCGGTACCCGGCCGATCCGTCCGGACGGCGTCGACAAGGTGATCGGCCGCGCCAGCTTTGGCGCCGACATGACGATGCCGGGCATGCTGTGGGGCAAGGTCAAGCGAAGCCCGCACGCGCATGCGCGGATCACGAAGATCGACACCTCAAAGGCCGAGAAGCTGAACGGCGTCCTTGCGGTCGTCACCGCTGCCGATTTTCCCAACATTCCCAATGAGGAAGCCTTTGTCGGCGAAGGCCCGATGAACTTCCGCGACCTGTCGCGCAACTGCATGGCGCGCGACAAGGCGCTTTACGACGGGCACGCGGTGGCTGCGGTCGCCGCGACGTCGTCCGCCATCGCCGAAGAGGCGGTCGACCTGATCGAAGTCGAATACGAGGTGCTGCCGCACGTGATCGATGTCGAAGAGGCAATGGCGGACGGCGCGCCGCTGCTGCACGACGACATGTTCACCCAGGGCATCGAGCCAAAGCCCGAAAAGCCCTCCAACGTGGCGAAAAGGATCACCTTTACCAAAGGCGACATCGCCAAGGGCTTCGCCGAGGCCGAATTGGTGATCGAGCGCAAGTATTCGACCCAGCCGGTGCACCAGGCCTATATCGAGCCGCATGCCTGCGTCGTTTCCTACGGCAGCGATGGGCAGTGCACGGTCTTCAGCTCGTCGCAGGGCCAGTTCATGGTGCGCGCCTACTGCGCCAAGCTGCTCGGCATCGACATGGCCAATATCCGCGCGATCCCAGCCGAGATCGGCGGTGGTTTCGGCGGCAAGACGCTGGTGTATCTGGAGCCGGTGGCGCTGGCGCTGTCAAAGAAGTGCGGCCGCCCGGTCAAGCTGGTAATGAGCCGCGAGGAGGTGTTCCGCGGCACCGGCCCGGCCGCGGGCGGTGTCATCGAAGTCAAGATCGGGGCCAAGAAGTCGGGCCGCATCGTCGCCGCCGAGTTGGTGCTCAAGTACCAGGCCGGCGCTTTTGCCGGGTCCCCGGTCGGCCCGGGCTGCATGTGCGCCTTCGCCATGTACGACCTCGATAACGTCCATATCACCGGCTACGACGTCGTGTCGAACCGGCCGAAAGTCGCGGCCTACCGCGCGCCGGGCGCACCGAATTCGTCGTATGGCGTCGAGAGCTGCGTCGACGAGTTGGCGCGCGAGCTCGGGATCGACCCGCTGGCGCTGCGCGAGATGAACGCGGCGCGCGACGGCACCAAGACACCGTACGGCCCCACCCTCGTCAATGTCGGCTATATCCCGACCCTGGAGGCTGCGAAAAACCACGAGCACTACAAGACCAAGCTCGGCCCGAACCAGGGCCGCGGCGTTGCCTCGGGCTTCTGGTTCAACATCGGCGGCGAGTCGAGCGCATCGGTGCACGTCAACGAGGACGGCACGGTCGCGGTCGTCGAAGGCAACCCCGACATCGGCGGCTCGCGCGCGTCGATGGCGATGATGGCGGCCGAGGTGCTCGGCATTCCGTACGAGAAGGTGCGGCCGGTGGTCGGGGATACCGCGTCGATCGGCTTTACCTTCCTCACCGGCGGCAGCCGCGTCACCTTTGCCACCGGCATGGCGGTGACCCAGGCAGCCGAAAAGGTGGTCGAGCAGCTCAAGTCGCGCGCCGCGGCGATTTGGGACATCAGCCCCGAGGCCGTCGAGTGGAAGGACGGCAAGGCTTTTCCCGCCGGCTCCAATGCCGGTAGCTTTGAGCCGCTGTCGCTGGCCGACATCGCGGTCAAGTCGGGCCGCACCGGCGGGCCGATCACCGCCGAGGTGTCGATCAACGCCCAGGGCGCCGGCCCCGGCTTTGCGACGCATATCTGCGATGTCGAGGTGGACCGCGAGACGGGCCATGTCAAAATCCTGCGCTACACGGCGGTGCAGGATGTCGGCCGCGCGATCCACCCCTCCTATGTCGAGGGGCAGATGCAGGGCGGCGTGACCCAAGGCATCGGCTGGGCGCTCAACGAGGAATACATCTACGACAAGAACGGCCGGCTCGATAATCCCGGGTTTCTCGATTACCGGGTGCCGGTCGCGTCCGACCTGCCGATGATCGAGACCGTGATGGTCGAGGTGCCGAACCCGCGCCACCCGTTTGGCGCGCGCGGTGTCGGCGAAGTGCCGATCGTGCCGCCGATGGCGGCGGTCGCCAATGCGATCGCTGACGCCATCGGCACACGGATGCGCGACCTGCCGATGTCGCCGCCCAAGATCCGCGCGGCGCTCGACGAGCAGGAGCCGCCGCGCCTGGCGGCGGAGTAGGCGGCGAGATCGTTGCGAGCGCAGCGAAGCAATCTCGTGCCGGTGCCTGTTCCGATCGAAATTGCTTCGTCGCCTCGCGGCTCCTCGCAATAACGGCGTGAACATGCCGCACGTCACGATGACCGGAATCGCCGCGCGGCGGCTGACGGGCGGCCTTACCGAATTCGATGTCGAAGCCGACACCGTGCGCCGGCTCATCACCGAGTTGGACCGGCGCTATCCGGGGCTGGGCCAACAGATCGACGAGAGCATGGCCATCGCCATCGACGGTGAGATTTTCCAGGACGCCTATCTCGAAAAGCTCCGGCCGGAGAGCGAGGTTGTGCTCATCCCCAAGATCGGCGGCGGGTGAGCTGCCGGCTTGGGCGCGCGCTTAAAAAGAACGGCCGCCTTTTTGGCGGCCGTTCTTCTAGCTAAGCGGGACGTCGCTCGCTAGCGATAGTAACCCGGAGGCGGAGGCGGGGGTGCGCCGGTTACCGCACCAACGGTGCCGCCGACAATGGAACCGGCCGCATTGACCGCGCCGCCGGCAATGTCGCCCGCCGCGTTGACGGCGCCGCCGGCAACATTTCCCGCGGCATTTGCCGCGCCGCCCACGACGCCGCCCGGGGTAGCGGCTGGCTGGCAGACGCCGGCAGCAAAGACGTACCCCGGCGGACAGGCGTATTGCGCCATGGCGCCGGTCGACGCGGCGGCGGTAAGTCCGGCGGCGACCGCAAGCGTTTTCAACATCGTACTCTCCCTAAGCCATAAATCGTCGAAACAAAAACGCGGCAGACGC
>JAFAWI010000051.1 GCA_019241915.1 Alphaproteobacteria bacterium | reverse complement strand
CGACCGCAACCTGCAAACCGCCGCGCAGCCCGATCCGTTCAGCGAGTGGTGGCGTTGGCAGAACGACGAGGCGCCGGCAACGCCGAGCCGTCATCTGCCGCGCGGCATCGCCGGCGCCGCGGCGCTCGACGCCAACGGCGAGTGGCGCAACGATGCCGTTTACGGCGAAGTTTGGCTGCCGGCCGGCGTCGCGGTCGACTGGATGCCGTACCGCGACGGTGTCTGGCGTTTTCTGCCGCCCTTCGGCTGGAGCTGGGTCGACAACACGGCCTGGGGGTTTGCGACCTCGCATTACGGGCGCTGGGCGCGGATCGACGACCGCTGGGCGTGGGTCCCGCCGACGGCCGACAAGCCGGCCGAATACAGCCCCGCCGCGGTGGCCTTTCTCGGCACGGCGCCGATCGGGTTGAGCTGCCCCGGCGACCAGGGGCCGGCGGTCGCCTGGTTTCCGCTCGCGCCGGGCGAAACCGTGGGCGACGGCAACGAGGAAACCTACAAGAACCGCCGTTTTGCCACCGCGGTGCTGCGCGGCGTCTTTGCCGGCGGCAAGCCGGTCGCGCCGGCGCTGGTCGATCTGCCCGAGCAGCGGTTGCTCGATGCGCCGGTGATCCTCGGCGCGCTGGGCATCCCGCCGGCCGCGGCCGCGATCGCCGTGGCGGCGCGCAAGCCCGTCGCGGTTTTTGCCAAGACGCTCGCCGCGACGGTCAAGCCGCCGCCGATCGCTGCGGTCAAGCCGATGCTGGCCGCGTTGGCGAGCGCGGTGCAGCAGGCGCGGACGCTGCCCCCGGCGCCGCGGCATGAGGTGGCCGTCGCGTTGCCGGTGCGCAAGCGCCTGACCCTGGCGGCCGCGGCGACCGGGACGGTGCGCGCTCGCCCGGCGCCATCGACGGGCGCCGCGCACCCGGCGCATACTCCTCGCCAGCACCTCGCCGCCCGCGGAGGGGCGCTGTAACCGCCACAGTCTACCCGGCGAGGGGCGATGATCGACTACCGCAGCGACAACACCGGCCGGGCCGCGCCGGAAATCCTCGACGCGCTGATCGCGGCCAACCACGGCACCGCGCTCGGCTATGGCGCGGACGAGTGGACCGCGCGGCTGCAAAACCGCTTCGCCGAGCTGTTCGAGACGCGGGTGCGCGTGTTCCCGGTGGCGACCGGCACCGCCGCCAACGCGCTGTCGCTGGCGGCGAGCGCACCGCCGTGGGGCAACGTGTTTTGCGCCGCCGCCGCGCATATCAATACGGCCGAGGCAAATGCCGCGGGGTTCTTTGGCGGCGGGATCAAGCTGGTGCCGGTGCCCGGCGACGACGGCAAAATCGACGCCGGCGCCCTTGCCGCGGCGCTTGCGGGTTACCCGCCGGAGCAGCCGCATCGCGGCAAGGCGGCGGCGGTGAGCCTCACCCAGGCGACCGATCTCGGCGCGGTCTACCGGCTCGACGAGGTCCGTGCCGTGGCCGATGTCGCCAAGTCTTGCGGTCTCCATGTCCACATGGACGGCGCGCGTTTCGCCAACGCCTTGGCGCGGCTGCAATGCAGCCCGGCCGATCTGTCGTGGCGCGCCGGAGTGGACATCCTGTCGTTCGGCGCGACCAAAAACGGCGGTGCGCTGTGCGATGCGATCGTCGTGTTCAAGCCCGAGCTTGCCGACGGGCTCGCGGTGCAATTGCGTCGCGCCGGGCAGGTCTGGTCGAAGATGCGCTTCGCCTCGGCACAATTGATGGCGTACGTCGAAAACGATTTGTGGCTGCGCCTCGCGACGCAGTCGAACCGCGCGGCGGCGCGCGTCGCCGCCGGGCTCGACGCCGCGCCCGGGATCAAGCTCGTGGCGCCGGTAGATGCCAACGAGATCTTCCTGGAGCTGCCGCATGGCGTCATGGACGCGGTCGAGGCCGACGGCTTTCAGTTCTATCGGCGCAGCGCCACCTTGGCGCGCTTTGTCTGCCGCTTTGACGTGACCGACGAAGACGCCGACGCGCTTGCCGCGTCGCTGCGCCGCCATTGTGCGGCGCCCGCCCGCGCCGCGGGGTAGCAGGCCGGCGCTCGCTTCGTTCGCCGCCGAACCGTCGGTCGGCAACCCGCACGGGCACTCCCGCGTTCTCCCAAGGGCGGTCCGGGCCGCAAAACGGCGGCGCATGCCTCTTGGGATCGCGACCTCGGGGCGACCCTTGCGGCGCGCCGCCGGCAGCACACCGCCCCGCAGCCGGTCGGCATGGAGCTTGGCATGAGACGAACCGCGGGCACGCTCGCCGTGGCCGGCGAGTTGGGCATCCTCTTTGTCGGCGCGACACTGCCCTCGCCGCTCTATCCGCTTTACGCCACCCGGTTCGGCTTTGGCGCGGTGACGCTGACCTTGGTTTACGCGGCCTACGTGATCGGCAATGTGGTGGCCCTGATGTTCGGCGGCCGGCTCTCCGACCGGCTTGGCCGGCGCTCGGTCATGCTCCCTGCTCTCGGCTTGGCGGCGCTGGGCGCGCTGGTGTTTCTGTGCGCCCGGGGTACGCCCTGGCTGTACGCCGGGCGCGTGCTGAGCGGGCTGGCGACCGGGATCGGCGCGGGCGCGGCAACGGCCTGGCTGGCCGAGCTGCAGCCGCGCGGCGACAAGGCCGCTGGGGCGCTGCTGGCGACGACCGGGAATTTTCTCGGCATCGCCGCAGGGCCGGTGATCGCCGGCCTCCTCGCGGCCTTTGCCCCGGGGCCGCTGCGGCTCCCTTACCTGGCCTACCTTGGGCTGATTGTTGCGGCGGTGCCGGCGGTCTGGCTCCCGGCCGAGACCGTGAAGCGCCGCGCGCGCGGCGCCGGCGACCTGCCGCTGCGGCCGCGGCTTGGTGTGCCGCGCGAGATCCGCCTCGACTTCCTGCCGCCGGCCGTCACGGCTTTTGTCACCTTCGCGCTGATCGGCTTTTATGCGGCACTCGTGCCCAATCTGCTGCGCGACAGCCTGCATCTGCCGTCGCCGGCGATTTCCGGCGCTGTGATCGGCGTCCTCTTCGCTGTCGCGGCGGTTGTCGCGGCGACGAGCCGCGGCTTGCCGGCGCGCCCGGCGATGCTGTCGGGGCTGGCGCTGCTGCTGCCGAGCGTCGGGCTGCTGGTCGGCGCGCAGATCGCGGAATCGATGCCGCTGTTGCTGGCGGCGACGCTCTGCGCGGGCGTCGCCGGCGCGCTCGGCTATCGCGGCAGCTTGCAGGTGGTCAACGAGATCGCCCCGGCGCAGCAGCGCGGCGAGGTCGTGTCGAGCTACCTGATCGCGGTCTATCTCGGCAATTCGCTGCCGATCATCGGTGTCGGCCTGCTGTCGGCCGCCGCGGGCGCCCTCACCGCCCATCTCGCGTTCGCCGCGATCATCGCCGCGCTCGCCGTCGCCGCCCTGGTCGGCAAGGCGCGCATGACGGTCCAGGCGCACGCCGCGGAATAGCTATTCGGCCGCGGCGCTCTCCGCGGACGGCAGCATTCCCAGCGCGCGCTTGTAGACGTCGATCAGCGCTTCCTGCTCGTCGAGATCGTCTTTGTCCATGCGGCGCAGGCGGATCACCTGGCGCATGATCTTGGTGTCGAAGCCGTTGCCCTTGGCTTCGGCAAAGACCTCCTTGATGTCGTCCGCCAGCGCCTTTTTCTCTTCTTCGAGCCGCTCGATCCGCTCGATAAAGCTCTTCAACCGGTCGCCGGCAATTCCCCCAATGTCAGGCATACCCCCTCCCACATACGCGCGCGATCGGCGGCCGCAAGCCGCCGGCAACGGAACGGCGGGTTGCCCCGCCGATCGAATTCAGTGCAGGTGCTGCTGCGCCGAAAAGGCGGCCTTTTGCTCGGGGCTCGCCTCCTTCTGGTACTTCTTGCGCCATTCGTCGTAGGGCATGCCGTAGACGATCTCGCGTGCCTCGGGATCGCTGAGTCCGACCCCCTTCTCCTCGGCGGCGGCGCGGTACCATTTCGACAGACAGTTGCGGCAGAACCCGGCGAGGTTCATCAGGTCGATGTTCTGCACGTCGGTGCGCTCGCGCAGATGCTCGACCAGCGCGCGAAAGGTCGCCGCTTCGAGTTCGGTGCGGGTCTTGTCGTCGAGCTTCTGGTCCATGCCGGTCACCTCCAAATCCCGGCTCTATGTAGCACCGGAGGCCGCGCTCTTGAATGGCGTCAGAGCGGAAAGATCAGCGAGGTCGGCACCAGGGTCGCATCGGTGACGCAGACGCGCTCGGCAAAGCGCAGCGTGCCGCCATCGTCCACGACGCGATCGTAAAAGCGGCCGCAGAGGAAAACCTGCGACGGCTCGTTGAGCATCGTCTGAAAACTGGCGAAGCTGGCGGAAAGCCGCATGCCGTCGCCATCGATCGCGCGCAGCACGATCCCGCTCGTCAGGTTGCGCACAAGACGCGGCGCGTAGAGCACCGTATTGCGCAACGCGGCCACCCGGTCGGTCAGCATGCCGCGGCTCTCGGCATAGACCAGCCCCACCGGCAGGCCCATCTCGTGATTCTCGCGCGCCGTGATCTTGTAGAGGCAGGCTTCGGTGAAAAACCCCGGCCAATCCTCGTAACGACCTTCGTTGAGCGCCTCGTCATAGGCGCCATAGAGGTCGGCGAGCCGCTCGCGCAGCGCGGCCGAGGCCGCCAAACCGACGGCGACCGAGATCATCGACGCGTTCCGGGCGGCCTCACGGCCGCTCAGTCGAACGTCAGCACGGTGCGCGCAACTTCGCCCGCTTTCATCGCGCGAAACGCTTCGTTGATGTCGGCGAGGCGGCCGGTCCTGGTCACCATCGCATCGAGGTCGAGACGGCCCTGCATGTAGAAATCGAGGTAGTGCGGGATATCGATCCGGAAGCGGTTCGAGCCCATGCGCGAGGTCTGCACCTTGCATTCGGGGCGGAGCGCCATCCACGGAAACTCGATCGTCGCATCGGGCGGCAGCACGCCGACGATCGTCGCGGTACCGCGGATCGCCAGGCTCTCGACCGCTTGGCGGCACAGCTTTGCGTTGCCGACCGCCTCGAACGCGTGATCGACCCCGGCGCCGCCGGTCAGCTCCCTGACCGCCCGCACCGGATCGGTTTCGCTCGAATTGACGAAATGCGTCGCGCCGACGCGCATCGCCATCTGACGCTTCTGACCGAACTGGTCGATCGCGATGATCTGCCGTGCGCCGCCGATCCGCGCACCCTGGACGATCGACAGCCCGACCCCGCCGCAGCCATAGACCGCGACGGTCTGCCCGGCTTCGAGACCGGCGCTGCGCAATGCCGCGCCGACCCCGGTCAGCACGCCGCAACCAACCAGCGCCGCCTTGTCGAGCGGGATCGTGGGGTCGATCTTCACGAGCGAATTTTCGTGCAGCAGCATCTTCTCGGCGTAGGACGAGATGTTGATGAACTGGCGCACCGGCTGGCCGCCGAGCGACAGGCGCGGCTTGTCGCTGTCCGGCCGCGCGACGATGCTGTTGCTGCAGACGTTGGGGTGGCCCGAGAGGCATTGCGGGCAGGTGCCGCAGAACCCGCTGAGGCAGGCGACGACATGGTCGCCGGGCGCGACCGTGGTGACGTCGCGGCCGACCGCCTCGACGATGCCGGCGCCCTCGTGGCCGAGCACGATCGGCCGATCGAGCGGCCAGCGCCCCACCCCGTCGACAACATGCAGATCGCTGTGGCAGACGCCGGTCGCGACCGTGCGTACCAGCACCTCGCGCGCCGCCGGGTCGTCGAGCTCGACGGTCTCGATGGTCAGATTCTCGTGCGGCTTCCTGAAGATAGCGGCCTCGATCTGCATGGCTGAAATCCTCGTCTCGCTGCGGCCTGCGAGGCTCATGCTACACTTGCCGGCGGGCTTTTCAGCCGCGATTTTGGGAGGAAACCGATGCCGAGCGCGCTTGAGGAAAAAGACGCGATCCGCGAGGTGCTGGCGCAATATTGCTTTGCGCTCGACGATGGGCGCTTTGCCGATATGGCGGCATGCTTTACCGAGGACGGCACCTGGGAAACCTTTTACGGCAAGGCCACGGGCCGCCCGGCGATCGCCGAGTTCGCCGCCGGGCTGCGCGCGCACCGGCCGGGCCAGTCTGGACAGGGGGCCCCGCGCGCGATCCACCATGTCACCAATGTCGTCATCGCGCTCGACGGCGACACCGCGAAAGTGCGCTCGAACTGGACCACGGTACAGAATTCGCCGGAAGGTCCAAAGATCGGCTCGGGCGGCGCCTATGACGATACGATGGTCAAACTCGGCGGCCAGTGGCTGTTCCGCCACCGCCGCATCGACCGCTACATCCGCCCGGACCATGAGTGAGAGGCCGGGCGGACACCGGCAGTGCGTCCTTCGAGGCTCGCTGCGCCCGCACCTCAGGATGAGGGACCGTTGTTCAGATGCCATCCCAGCCAGCCCTCATCCCGAGGTGGCTGCGAAGCGGCCCTCAAAGGACGCACAGACATCGATGCAGCACGTCGGGAGGCTGAAAATGCGCAGATTGCTGATGGGGATGGTGCTGCTGCCCGCGGCCGCGCTGCCGGCCCACGCTCAGCTGCTGACGCACAAGGATTTGTCGCTGGCGATCGCGACGACGATCGCGCAGACCGCGATCGACATGTGCACGTCGCAAGGCTACGGCGGGTATGGCGTCTCGGTCGTGGTCGTCGACCGCGCCGGCGACACCATCGTCGCGCTGCGCAGCGACACCGCCAGCCCGCACACGATGGAGAAC
>JAFAWI010000040.1 GCA_019241915.1 Alphaproteobacteria bacterium | reverse complement strand
CCACACCCGGATCCAGGCGATCGAGACCATCCGCCGCGCCCGGCGGCTGCGGCCCGACATCGCGATCGGCGCCGATTTGATCGCCGGCTTCCCGACCGAGAACGAGGCGATGTTCCGCAACAGCCTCGATCTGATCGGCGAATGCGGGATCGCCTTTGTGCACGTCTTCCCGTACAGCCCGCGCCCCGGCACGCCGGCAGTGCGCATCCCACCGGTCGCGCCGGATCTCGTGCGCGAGCGGGCCGCGCAGCTGCGCGAAGCGGGCGCCGCGGCGCTTGCGGCCGATCTTGCCGCTCGTGTCGGCACGCTCGGCAAGGTGCTGATCGAAAAGCCGGGAACCGGCCGCGCCGCATTCTACGCATCTGTCGCGGCGCCGCCCGAGCTCCCGCCCGGCTCGGTGCAAACGATGCGCTTTGTCGCGGCGGGAGATGGCGGCCTCGTCGGGGAACCGGTCGCATGAGATCGTGGTGGCGCGACCCCTCTGGTGACGAGAGCACTCCGGCTTTGGCGCCGGTCGCCGAACCGTTGGTCGAGACCGCCGCAGACAGCGCAAGCGACGACCCCCGCGGCTGGTTTGCGCGGCTGCGCGCGGGGCTGTCGAAAAGCTCGACCGCGCTCACCGACGGCATCAACCAGATCTTTCTGCGCCGCCGGCTCGACGCCGCCGCGCTCGACGAGCTCGAAGAGCTGTTGATCGCCAGCGACATGGGCGTCGGGGTCGCCGGCGAGGTCGTCGAGAACCTGCGCCGCACCCGCTTCGGCCAGGAGGTGACGCCCGACGAGATCCGCGGCGCGCTTGCTGCCGAGGTCGCAAAATTGGTCGAACCGGTCCAAAAACCGCTGCGCTTCGACCCCGCCAAAAGGCCGTTTGTGATCCTCGTCGTCGGCGTCAACGGCAGCGGCAAGACCACGACGATCGGCAAACTCGCCCAGCAGTACCGCGCCGGCGGGCGCCGCGTCGTGCTCGCCGCCGGCGACACGTACCGCGCCGCCGCGATCGAACAGCTGCAGATCTGGGGGGATCGAACCGGCTGTCCGGTGGTGGTGCGCGGTCAAGGCGCCGACGCCGCCGGTCTGGCGTACGATGCGCTGGTCGAGGCGCGGGCGATGCAGGCCGATTTGCTGCTGATCGATACCGCCGGGCGGCTGCACAACAAAGCCGACCTGATGGCCGAGCTGCAAAAGCTCGTTCGCTCGCTGAAGAAGCTCGATCCGGCGGCGCCGCACGCGGTGCTACTCGTGCTCGACGCCACGGTCGGCCAGAACGCGCACCAGCAGGCCGAGACCTTCCGCCAGATGGTCGGCGTCACCGGGATCGTGATGACCAAGCTCGACGGCACCGCCAAAGGCGGCGTGCTAGTCTCGTTGGCCGAAAAATACGGCATCCCGATCCACCTGATCGGAATCGGCGAAGGCGCCGACGATTTGCGCCCGTTCGAGGCCTATTCCTTTTCGCGCAGCCTCGTCGGGCTGGAGCGTTAAAGCCCCTGTTAAAGCCCCTGCGGCGCTGCCGGATCGGCGGGCGGTGCGCCCGGATCGGCCGGCGTGAAGCGCGGTGCCAGGTCGCCGCCCGCCTGCGCCTCCTTTTCGTGCGCGAGCGCCCAGCGCACCGAGGGGAAGGCGATGTCGTCCCATGGGATTTGGTCCCATCCGAACAGGGCGACGTCGATGCTCTCCGGACCGGGTGAGACGTTGGGATCGAGCAGCCGCGCACGGTAGATCAGCTGCACCTGGCTGAGCCGTGTGATGTCGTAGATCGCCAGCAGCCCCTCGATAGCAATCTTGGCGCGCGCCTCTTCCCAGGCCTCGCGCTCGGCGCCGGCCTGCGTCGACTCGTGCAGCTCCAGATAGCCCGCCGGCAGGGTCCAGAATCCCTTGCGCGGCTCGATCGCGCGCCGGCACATCAGGATTTTGTCGCCCCATCGCGCCACCGAGCCGACGACGAGCTTCGGGTTGTCGTAGAGCACAAACCCGCAATCGCCGCAGATCAGCCGCTCGCGATCGTCCCCCGCCGGGGTCGCGCGGATGAACGGTTTCGGCGGTGGCGGCGGTCGTGGATCGCTCATCGTCCCAAACCGGTCATTTCGGCGCGGTGCGCAGCGTAGAACGCGGAACCGATGAACATTCGCGTCTGAGAGGCGATCTCTCCGCCCCGGGGTTTTGCGCCACGTTCGTCTGCATGGGTTCCGGGCTCGCCGCATTGCGGCGCCGGAATGACATCATTTATCTTATGCCGGCACCGGGATGGCGCGTTGGTTGTACATGCGTTTGCGGATGGCCGCCTTCTCCGCGTCGGACAATGTCGCCGGATCGGGCGGCAGGTCGGCGCCGACCGCCATCCCCTTCTGCACGGCCGGACGGGCGCCGATCTCATCGAACCAGCGCCTGAAGTGCTTGAACTCGTCGATGTCCTGGCCTTGCGCCTTCCAGTTCACCGTCCACGGATAGCAGATCATGTCGGCGATCGTGTATTCGTCGCCGGCGACGTATCTGCTGCGGTAGAGCCGGTTGTTGAGCACGCCGTAGAGCCGGTTGGCCTCGTCGGTAAAGCGGTTGATCGCATAGGTGAGATCGCCCGCATCGGGTCCCGCGCGGCGGAAGTGGCCGCACTCGCCGAGCTTCGGCCCCTGGTTCGCCATCTGCCAGATCACCCATTCGGTGACCGCGTATTTGCCGCGTAAATCCTGCGGCCAGAACTTCCCGGTTTTTTCCGCGAGGTACATCATGATCGCGCCGGATTCGAAGACCGAGACCGCCTGGCCGCCGCCTCTCGGCTCGTGGTCGACCATTACCGGCATCCGGTGGTTGGGGTTCATCTTGAGGAATTCCGGGGTGAACTGGTCGCCGCGCTGGATGTTGCACGGCACGATCTTGTATGGCAGGCCGCACTCTTCGAGCAGGATCGTGACCTTCTTGCCGTTCGGCGTCGGCCAGTAATGCAGATCGATCATCGCCTAGTTCCTCGTCGGTGGGGCGCCGAGGGCGCGGGAAGCGAGCGCCGAGACTAGAGCAATCGGCACGCCGCGAAAATCGCTTCAGGACAGAGTTGCATTCATTGCGCACAGTTAGCGCAACACCGGCTTTACGCGCTGCGTATAATTCTTAGCCGCGCGCGTCAATTGCGGCGGCAAGCATCGGCGGAGTCCCGGACGGAAATGGATGGGGTGGTGATCGATAGCGGCCTGGCGCCGGCGCACTGCGCCGAGTTGCCAAACGGCGTGCCGCAATCGGATCGGCCGCTCAAGGTCGCGGTGCTGGTTGACCTGACGCTGAGCCCGGACGCGGGCGGCCACGTCAAATGCTGGGAACGCATCGCCGAGGCGGCGGTCGACTTCCGCGACCGCCTCGATCTGACCGTGCATTTTAATGGGCCGGCCGAACGGCGGGTCGAGCTGTCGCCGTCGGTACGCTACGTGTTGATGCCGCCGGTGTTCAGCACGCGGCGTCTGGTGCGCCAGGTCCCCGACCATACCGATCTCGGCCTGTGGCATCGCCGGCTTGCGCGCGAGCTCGTCAATTACGACGTCATTCACACCACCGATGCGTTCTTCTGCTATGCCCGGACGGCGACCCGCTTCGCCCGCCGCCGCGGCACCCCCATCGTCAGCTCGATCCACACCAATACGCCCGAATACGCGCGGATTACGGTCGAACGCCTGCTTGGCGACGTCTTTGGCGAACGGATCGGGCCGCGGCTGGCGAATGGCCGGCTCGCCATTGCCAGCCGGGTCAGCCGGCTGCTGGAGCGGCGGCTTTACCGTCATCTCGACCGCGTCACGATGGCGATGGCGAGCTATGGCGGCGCCGTCGAGGCCAAGTTCGGCGGGTTGCATTGCGGGGTTGCGCTGCGCCGTGGCCTCGACCGCGCGCTGTTCAGCCCCGCAAAACGCGACCGCACCTGGTTCGAAAGCCGCTTCGGGGTATCCCGGGACCGCTTTGTCGTGATGTATGCGGGCAAACTCAATGCCGGCAAAAACGCGCAGGTCCTCGCACCGGCAGTAGCGGCAGCGGCGCAGGGCCCTGCGCCGCTGCATCTGTTTTGCCCCGGAAAGGGCGACGAGGCCGCGCGTATCGCCGCGCTGCTCGGCGATGCGGCGACGCTGCCAGGCGTGCTGGCGCAGGACGAGTTGGCGCGCGCCTATGCCTCGGCCGACTTGTTCCTGTTCCCGTCGACGATCGACGAATCCGGGAACGCTGCGGTCGAGGCCATGGCTTGCGGGCTGCCGGTGCTGCTCGCCGCCGGCAGCGGTGTCGCCAGCCGCATGGCGGCTTGCGGCGGGGTGCGGGTGCTGTCCGGGGACGATGTCGCGGCCTGGGCCGACGCCATCGCCACGCTTGCCGCCGAGCCGCAGCAATGCCGCCGGCTCGGCGCGCTGTCGCGCGCTTTTGTCGAGGCGCACGTGCCCACCTGGTCGGAAGTGGTTGCGGAGGATTTGCTGCCGGTGTGGCGCAGCGCGGCGGCAGTGCGAGGCCGCCCCTGACCGATGCCCGGCGGATCCTGATTCTGGCGCCGCATCCGGACGACGAGACCGTCGCTTGCGGTATCGCAGCGCGCCGCGCCCGCACGGAGGGCGCGCGGATCGCGGTGCTCTATCTGACGACCGGCGTGCCGCTGCCGGAAATCCTGTGGTCGTGGCAGCGGCCGCGCTACACGAAGCTGGTGGCGCGCCGGCGCGCCGAGGCGCTGGCTGCCGCCGCGCTGCTCGACATCGAGCCGGTGGGCTTTCTCGACATCGCCTCGCGCCGCCTGAGCGTGCAGCTCGACGACGCGCTTGCCGCGGTCGAACGCGCCGCCGTACAGAGCGCGGCCGGGCAATTATGGGTGCCGGCCTTTGAGGGCGCGCATCAGGACCATGACGCCGCCAACGCGCTCGCCGCCCGTTTTCGCGGCCGCCTCGCGGTCTGGGAATTCGCCGCCTATAACAAGGCGGACGGCCGCGCGCGCTCGAACCGTTTCGCCGACGCACGCGGCGGCGTTATCGAGTTGCGCTTGAGCCGCGAGGAAGTGGCGCTTAAACGGCGCGTACTGCGCCTTTACGCGTCGCAGCGCATCAATCTCGCGCATATCGGGCTCGCCGAGGAGGCCTATCGGCCGCTGCCGCGCCACGATTATGCCCAGCCGCCTCATCCCGGCCCTCTGTTCCGCGAACGCTTCCAGTGGGTGCCGCTGCGCCATCCCCGCATCGACTTCACACGCTCGGCCGAGATTTACCGAACACTCGGCCGCTGGAGCGCCGGCGGAGGGCTTGACACAGCGGCTGCCGCCGAAGGCTGATTGCGGCTGGTCTTGCAAAGGGGGCCGGCTTGAAGTTCAGCACGTTCCTGTTTCCCGACAGCCGCGATCCGGCGCGCGACGGCGAAGTGATCGACGAGACGCTGCGCGAGGCGCTGCTCGCCGACCGGCTGGGCGCCGATTTCGTGTGGCTCGCCGAGCACCATTTCGACGGCATCTCGGTCTATGCCGACCCGATGGTGTTGGCGGGTGCGCTTGCCGCGCGACTGCAGCATGCCGCGCTCGGCTTCGCGGTGATCCAGACTGCGCTGCACCACCCGATCCGCCTCGCCGAGCAGATGGCGCTGCTCGACCATTTGATGCAGGGGCGGCTCGTCGTCGGCCTCGGCCGCGGCAGCTCGTACAACATCTACGATTATCTCGGCTTCGGCATCGACCATAACGAGGCGCAGGGGCGGCTCGACGAGGCCGAAGAGATCATGCTGCGCGCCTGGACCGAGGGCGAATTCAGCCACGCCGGGCGCTTCTGGCAACTGCAGGTGCCGACCTTGCGCCCGCGCCCCTTCAGCAAGCCGCATCCGGCGGTGATCCGCGGCTCGTCGGGAGACGCGTCGCTCGTCGAGCTCGCCCGCCAAGGCAAGCCGTTCATGATGAATGTGCAGTCGCTGGAGACGACGGCGCGCCGCATCGATCTGTACCGGCGCACGATGCGCGAGACCGGCTTTGGCGAGGCCGAGGTCGCGGCGAACCTTGAGGCGAGCTGGGTGTGGCGCAATTTCTATGTCGCCGACAGCGACACCGAGGCCGAGCGCGTCGGCGTGCCGGCTTTCGAGACGATGACGCAAATGCGCGCCCTGATGCGCAACGCCTATGCCGAACGCGGGCAGCGCATTGTCGTACCGCAGCACGATCTGCCGGGCGCCCGCGCGACGCGCGGCGAGGGGCTGATCCACGGCTCGCCGGCCCGCGTCGCCGAGGACATCGCAAAGCTCGACCGGCTCGGCATCGGCGGCATCATCGGCACATTCCGGCTCGGGCCGATGCCGCACCAGATGGCGGCGGCCAGCCTCGACCTGTTTTTCGAAAAGGTGGCTCCGGCGTTCGGCGCCGCTGGTGCGGCCGTCGCAGCGGAAAGCTGATGGTCGACAGCGCCGTCGCCGCGGCTGCGCCGATCGTCCTCAGCCCGGCCGAACTGCGCGCCGGGCGCCGTCAGGCGATCGCCGCGGCGGTCATCGGCAATATCCTCGAGTGGTACGACTTCTCCGTTTACGCGTTTGTTGCGACGATCATCGCCAAGCGATTTTTCCCGGCGGGCGACGAGATCGCCGCGTTGCTTTCGACCTTCGCCGCGTTTGGCCTCGGCTTTCTCGCGCGCCCGCTCGGCGGGATCGTGATCGGCCGGCTCGCCGACCGCCGCGGGCGCAAGGCGGCGCTGATCCTGACGATCCTGATTATGGCCGCGGGCACCGTCGCAATCGGGCTCATCCCCGGCTACGAGACGCTCGGCTGGGCGGCGCCGGCGCTGCTGGTGTTGGCACGCCTGGCGCAGGGTTTTTCGACCGGCGGCGAATGGGGCGGCTCGACCTCGTTCATCGTCGAGTGGGCGCCCGATGGCCGGCGCGGCCTCTACGGCAGTTTTCATCAGGCCAGCGTCTCGATGGGGCTGTTGTTCGGCTCGGGCGTGACGGCGCTGCTCAGCACCGCGCTGACGCCGGAGCAGATGACGGCGTGGGGTTGGCGGCTGCCGTTTCTGATCGGGGGCTTGCTGCTGCCGGTCGGGCTCTATCTGCGCCGCAACATCGCCGAAACCCCGGCTTTTCGCAGCGCTCAGGCCGATCGGACGGCAGAGCCCGACACCTCGGGTCCGCTGCTCGCCGCGCGCGCTTTCGGTTTCACCATGCTGTGGACGGTGACCTCGTACGTGATGCTGAGCTTCATGCCGACGTTTACGCAGAAATTCGCGGGGCTCAGCCGGGTTGAGGCGCTGTGGTCGAGCACCGCCGGCATTGTCATGCTGGTGGTCGCGATCCCGGTGATGGGGCTGCTGTCCGACCGCCTGGGGCGGCGGCCGCTGCTGCTGACCTGCACGATTGGGTTCATCGTGCTGTCATATCCGATCTTTGCGCTTATCGTGTCGGGATCGCGGCTGGGCGTGATCTTGCCGGTGCAGATCGGCATCAGCGTGCTGATCGCGTTCTTTTCCGGTCCCGGCCCGGCGGCGATCGCCGAGATTTTCCCGACCCGGGCGCGGGCCCTCTGGATGTCGATCGGTTACAGCTTCGCGGTCGCGATTTTTGGCGGGTTCGCCCCTTACATCGCAACCTGGCTGATCGACCACACCGGATCGCCGCTGTCTCCAAGCTTTTACGTGATCGCCTGCGCCATCGTCTCGTCGGTCGTAATCTGGCGGCTCAAGGAGACCGCGCACGACAGTCTGCGCTGAGTGCCAGCGGACCGGCTGCGCAGGCCGGTCTAAGGGCGGCCTGCAGCGCGCCGGCAAATATCGCCAACGATCGACGCGTACACTCCAAACCGGTCACAGGGGTGGTCGGCTGGATCCGGGGCGCAGCCGGTCGCGGCGGTCAATTCGCGGCGGGCAGGCTGCGGCCTGGCCCTTTTGCGTCGGCCTGCCTTTTTCCCCGCTGCGGCAGTAGAATGAACGATCACAAACCAGGACGGCGCAAATGCGGTTCGGGCTTTTCGGCGGGGCGCGGGCGCGCGGCGGGCCGGCGGGCGACAGCGACGGCTACCATGACTTCATCAACTATGTCGTTGAGGCCGAAAAGCTCGGCTTTTCCAGCGTCTTCTTGGTCGAGCATCATTTCACCGGGTTCGGCCAGGTATCGGCGTCGCTCAACTTGCTGAGCTACCTGGCCGCGCGCACCGAGCGCATCCGGCTCGGCACCGCGGTTGTCGTGCTGCCGTGGCACAACCCGATTCTCGTCGCCGAACAGGCCGCGACGCTCGATCTGTTGTCAAACGGGCGGCTCGACCTCGGCGTCGGCAAGGGTTATCGCGCTTATGAGTTTTCCGGCTTCTGCGTGCCGCAGGACGAGGCGACCGCACGCTTCGACGAGGCGATGGAGATCATCCGGCGAGCGTGGCGGTCGGGCGGCAAGCGGTTCTCGTACAAGGGCAAGTGGCACAGCTACGACAACGTTGTGGTGGAACCGAGCCCGATCCAGCAGCCGCACCCGCCGTTCTGGCTCGGCGCCGGAAGCGCCGAATCGATCCGCCGCGCCGCGCGCGAAGGCTACAACCTGCTGCTCGACCAGATCGCGCCGATCGACCTCATCATCGAGCGGGTCAAGGTCTTTCGCGACGAATGCGCGGCGATCGGGAGGCCCTATGACCCGGCGACGGTCGGCGTCACCCGCGGCTTGCAGATCATCCGCAAGGAATCCGAGCGCAAGCGCGCGATCGAGACCCGCCGTCAGGTGCTCAAAAACATCGGCGACTTGGCGCGCGGCCCCGGCGCCGAACGCTATCATCAGATCAAGGACGATTCCGATGCGTTCCAGATCGACGACGCGCCGCTGCTGGGTACGGCGGACGAGATCGTCGTGCAGCTCAAGCGGTTGCAGGCCGGCGGGGTCGAGAATGTGCTGTTCGCCGCGCCCGGCGCCTCGGTCGCGCACCTGCGCACCTTCGCCGAGGAAATCATGCCCGCCTTCGGCGCCAATCCCATGGCACTCGCGCAGGTGTAGCGGGGGTTCGCCACAGAGGCACAGAGGCAGCGCGGACCTTCCTTTCCAATAATATCAAGGTTGTTCGCCGCGACGCGCCTATTGGCTTTAATCTCACCGCTCCGTGCCTCTGTGGTTCAATGATTGAGGCCGCTGCGCGCCGGAGGTTTTCATGGCCGACAACGATCGCGACAACCGGGTGGCGCTGGTGACCGGCGGCCTGCGCGGGCTCGGCCGCGCAATGAGCCTCGGTCTGGCGCGCGCCGGGTATCCCGTGGTTGCGGTCGGCCATATCGAAAGCGATGTTGCGGAGGTCGCGGCCGAAGCCGAAAAGCTCCAAGTCGCGCAGCGCTTCGTGCCGCTTGTCGCCGATTTGCGCGACAAAAGCGAATGCGACCGCGTCGTCGCCGCGACCCGGGAGCGCTTTGGCAAGGTCGACATCCTGGTCAACAACGCCGGTCTCACCTTCACCTATATCGACCCGGCGCGGTTTCGTCGCGACAGCATCAAGCGCTTCTGGCAGGTCGACGACGAGATCGTCGACAACGTCGTAACCACCAACTACCTCGCGGCCGACCGGCTGACCCGGCGGGTCGCGCCGGCTATGGTCGAGGCGGGCTGGGGCCGCATCGTCAACGTCACGACCAAGCTCGACACGATGAACCGCATCGGCACGCACCCTTATGGCGCGGCCAAGGCCGGGCTCGAAATGGCGAGCGAGGTGTGGGCCAAGGACGCGGCCGGCACCGGCATGACGGTTAACATCGTCAATCCCGGAGCCGGCGCCAACACGCCCGGCATGGCCGACGAAGCCAAGCAGATGAGCGCTGCCGGCCGGTTCCCGCGCCTTGTCGAGCCCGACGAGATGGTGCCGCCAATGCTGTTTGTCGCGTCACGTGAGGCCGACGCGGTCAATGGCTGGCGATTTGACGCCAATTTGTGGAACCCGGCTCTGCCGCCGCGCGAAGCCGCCTGGCTCGCCGGCCGCCCCGCCGGCTTTGTCCTCCACCCGCACCGCGACCTCGCTTAGTCCTCGCCGCAAGGACGCGCCGGATCTAGTCCGGCCAAAGGGAACTCCAGACAAAAGGACGCCGATGAAAATCACGGGCCTCGAAGTGCTGCGCGCCGATGCCGGCTGGCGCAATTACTACTTCCTGAAGCTCTCGACCGCCGACGGCATCGTCGGTTGGAGCGAGTTCGACGAGGGGTTCGGCTCGCCGGGCATTACCGCCGTCATCGACCGGCTCGCGCCCAAGGTCGTCGGCCAGGATGCGATGAACCACGAGCGCATCTTCTTCGAGCTCTATTCGGCGACGCGGCCGGCGGCCGGCGGTGTCGTCGCCGA